>JBBKWN010000143.1:0-2672 GCA_037968955.1 Rheinheimera sp.
GATATTTCCGAGAAAAATTGTGTATCGTCGATTTAGGCGGCGCTAAACGCTGGCTTAGTGGCTGCTTCAGGTACGAAGTTGTCATTATTGTGCGGTACTGAAGGGCTGTAGCGGTGTAAAGTCTTATGTCTGAAAATGAGAGCGGTTTGTTGCGGTGAGGCTCTATTCAATCAACATGCTGGTGTCTTCGCGGTGAGTTGGTTAGGCTATGTAACAAAATCGGCGTAGAAAAACAGTTATTTAACAAAAGGAGATCCAGATGAAATATTCCTTGGGGGCGTTGATGCTTGGCGCTGTGCTAGCCTGCCAGCCAGCAACGGCCACTGATGCCAAAGACATCCAAAGTTTTACCCTGCACAATGGCATGAAAATTCTGGTATTAGAAGATGATTCAATTCCCAACGCCAATAGCTATATCTTCTGGAAAGTAGGTTCACGCAACGAACGGCCGGGCATTACCGGGATTTCGCATTTTTTTGAACATATGATGTTCAACGGCGCGAAAAAATATGGTCCGAAAATGTTTGACCGCACTATGGAAAACGCCGGTGGTGCGAACAATGCCTACACCAGCGAAGATTTAACGGTCTATACCAACTGGTTTCCATCTGCGGCGCTGGAAACCATTTTTGAGTTAGAAGCGGATCGGATTGCTGACTTAGACATCAACGCCAAAATGGTCGAAAGTGAGCGCGGTGTTGTCGCGTCTGAACGAACTACCGGCCTTGAGAATTCAAATTTTCGTACTTTGCATGAACAACTCAAGGGCATCGCGTTTCAGGCGCATCCTTATCGCTGGTCGGTGATTGGTTATGAATCAGATATCAAAGGCTGGTCGCTGGCTGATTTAAAGCAATATCACAAGACTTACTATGCACCAAACAACGCCGTGATGGTTGTCTCAGGCGCGGTTAAATTTGCTGAAGTGAAACGATTAGCTGAGCAATATTTCGGGCCTATCCCGGCGCAACCCGCCGCAGAAAAGCTTCGCACTGTCGAGCCGGAGCAGATTGGCGAGCGCCGCACTTATGTGCAGAAGTCTTCGGTCAGCACACCCAATATCATGTTGGGCCATCACGTACCTGCCACTTCACACCCAGATTATTATGCGCTTGATTTGATGGTGTCTATTTTAAGTGAAGGCAATAGCTCAAGGTTGTATAAGAGCTTAGTTGATAAGCAACTTGCCTTGGAAGTGATGGGTTATTTACCGATGTCGTTTGACCCAAATTTGTTTTATCTGATGGCGGTCGCCAGTCCCAAAGTGACTGCAAGCCAGCTTGAACAAGCTTTAGTTTCTGAAATCAATAAGTTGGTGACAATAGGCGTTACCGAACAAGAATTGGAAAAAGCGAAAAACTTCCGGCTAATGCAGTTTTATCAGGCAATGGAAACCATTAATGGTAAGTCTGACACCATCGGTACCTACGAAGTGTATTTCGGCAATTTTCAGCAATTATTTGATGCGCCAAAACATTATCAGAAAGTGACGATTGATGATGTAAAACGTGTTGCACAAACCTACCTGCAAAAATCAAACCGCTCGGTTGCCGTACTTGATGCCAAAGAGGACAAAGATCTATGAAATTCATTCTTTTAGCGGCCAGAGCTGCACTTTGTTTTTTCACGGTGTTAGCCTCAGCCGCACAGGCGGTCGACTTTAAATTGCCACAATATGAAAAAGTGGTATTGGACAACGGTTTAACTTTGTATATGTTGCCGCAGCACGAAGTGCCA
Organism: Rheinheimera sp.; assembly: GCA_037968955.1. Lineage (GTDB taxonomy): Bacteria > Pseudomonadota > Gammaproteobacteria > Enterobacterales > Alteromonadaceae > Pararheinheimera. Next base: position 1,738 of record JBBKWN010000143.1, read on the forward strand.
TTGGTGACCGTGCAGGCGGTGGTCAAAGCCGGTGCTATTTATGACCACAAAGCCGGTTTATCTTATCTGACGGCGCAGGGACTGATGCTGGGTGCAGGCGGCAAAACTAAAAGTGACATTGAGCAAACCATTGATTTTTTAGGCGCAAGCCTGAACTCAGACTCATCGATGGAAGGCGCGACGGTGTACGCTAATTTTATGGCCAAAGACAGTGCCACAGTGTTGCCACTGGTCAAAGCACTGCTGCTGCAGCCAAGTTTTGATAAGGCAGAGTTTAAAAAGATGCAGCAACGGGAAATAGCTGCTTTAACCCAGGCCAAAGAAAGCCCGCGCCAGGTGATTAATCAATATTTCCATCGCTTGGTCTTTGGCCAACATCCTTATGGCAAAGCACAAAACGGCAATGCGGAGTCGGTGAAGACGATTGATGTGAAAGATTTAACAGCCTTTCATCAGAAGTTTTATCAACCCGCAAATACCGCCATTGTGGTCGCCGGTGATTTTGACGTCACCGCCATGAAACAACAGCTAACAGCGCTATTTGGGCAATGGAAAAATACTGCAAAGTTACCCGCTATCGATTTAGCAAAAGGTTTAACACCACCGACTGAAGGTAAAGTGTTGCTGGTCAATAAAAGTGACGCGATTGAAACCACATTTTTGATTGGTGGACCAGGGGTGACGCAATCGAACCCAGATTATGTTGGCATCAGCGTGATCAATACGGTACTTGGTGGGCGTTTCACGTCCTGGCTGAACGATGAATTACGCGTCAATAGCGGCTTAACTTATGGCGCTCGTTCTGGTTTTGAACGTTATTCAGCGGCTGGCTTGTTTTCAATAAGTAGCTTTACCAAAACGGACAACACCAAAGCGGCGCTTGATTTGGCGTTAAAAACCTACCAAAAATTATGGTCACAAGGGCTAGATCAAGC
>JBBKWN010000144.1:0-10421 GCA_037968955.1 Rheinheimera sp.
ATCTACCACCATGACCCGCCCTTCGCCCGGCTCGGCAACCTGCGCTTTAACAACGGAATTGTCTTCAAAACATTTAACGGTATGGATTTTGCCACCAAAAGAGCGACGACCGCCATAGTTGGCAAACAGTGGCTCCACCACATCTATCATGTCTGCATACAAATCGCATAATTCAGAAGTATTGTATTGCATCTGTCAGTCCACCTGATAAGTCATTGATCCAGAGCCTAGTATAAACTTATCCCCGCTAAGCTCAAGCGAGCTTTTTCTCGGGCGGCAAAGTGCAAATGTCGGATGAGTGTGTTAATTTTTACATTCACCCCGTCTTATATTCAGGAAAAGTTGCTTGAGCACAGAACTGATACTGACCAGATTGTCTCTGTTCCTGATCCAAGCTGGGCTGGCCTTAGTGTTGAGTCTGGTGTTGTGGCACTTTTATCGAATTTATCAACGGCATTATCTAAAATCCTGGTCTGTGGCATTTTTAGTGTTCGCGACCTACGTGATTTGTCTGGCAGCTTACATCAGCATCGAACTCATGCACCTAAATTGGCCGTTGCTGCGGCAAGTTTTTGAATTTAGTTATATTTTTAGCTGTTATGCCTTTGCGATTTGGGTGTTGGTTGGCGTGCGTGAAGCCGTGACAACTGAGCGGATCCCCGCACGAACCGTCAATCAGTTGTTATGGTTGGTTGGGCTTATCTCATTGTTTTCAGTAGTGGTGTTTGCTTTTGATAGTCAAACCAATCCTTGGAAGCATTATCTGCAATTTAATCTGCGGTTATTGTTTATTGGCTCGGCTTTATTAGTCGCTGGCATCTGGTTGTTTTCGCTACAAAACAAAATTTTTGTCACAAAATTGGTCGCTAGCAGCATTTTGCTGTGGGGCGCGCAGTTTGTCGTGATGGCGCTGGTGTCAGTGTGGCTTGGCCTCGGTGAAGTCTTGGACCGGGTGATCATTGTGAGTAAACACTTGGAACTGTTTTGCCAAACGATTCTTGGGTTGGGACTGATTATTTGGCTACAGGAAGATGAACGCACGGCCAATATGCATTTGACGGCAAAAACCCAATATCTAGATAGTCACGATCACCTCACCGGCGCGTTAAATCGTGATGCATTGTTGCAAGAGCTAAATCAGTTGATGCAACAACAGTCACAACCTTTGTTATTGATTATGATTGGGCTTGATCGTTTTAAAACTATTAATGAATCGGTGGGGTTAAAACAAGGAGATCGCATTTTACGTGAAGTGACCCGTCGCTTTGAAGCCAGTATTTTAAAACCACTTTTTGTCGCCAGAACCGGTGGTGATATTTTCGCACTGGTGCTATCGGAGGTACAAACCGATAAACAACGGCAATTCAGCCTGCAGCATATTGAACAACAAATTGAAAAACCTTTTAGTTTTGAATCATCACTGTTAAAGCTGACAGCGAGCATGGGGGTTGCCAGCAGTCCAGAGCATGCCAACAATGCTGAAACTTTATTGCAAAAAGCCAATATCGCATTTCACCAGGCAAAGCGACAACAGCAGCGCTGGGTGTACTATCACAGTGGAATGGAAGAAGAATCCGCCCGATTATTGCTGCTGGAAAAAGAGCTGCTGACCGCCATTGAACAGGACCAGTTTGTGCTTTATTTCCAGCCACAATTTAATTTTCGTGAACAACGGATTGACGCTTTTGAGGCGTTGGTTCGCTGGGAGCACCCACAACGTGGACTGCAAATGCCCGGACAGTTTTTGCCGGCAGTAGCACAGCTTGGGCTGAGTCAGCGCCTTGATTTACTCATTCTGGATAAAGCGGTGGCCACTTTGGGACGTTGGAAAAAACAGCATATTTTGACGCCAGTTGCGGTGAATATGTCGCCGATCAACTTTGAGCAAGATGGCCTCAAACAGACGATTCAAAAACTACTCGAACAGTACAATGTGCCACCAACCATGCTGGAATTGGAAATCACCGAAGATACGGCGATGGGGGATATGGAAAAAGGCAGTAACTTTGTCACCGAGCTGCAGCAGATGGGGATCCGAGTATCGATAGATGATTTTGGCACCGGCTATTCGTCGTTGGGTTATTTGCGCAAGATGCCGATTGATAAAATCAAAATCGATCGTAGTTTTATTACCGATATGGCCAGTAGTGACGCAGATTTAATGATTGTTAAAACCATGATTACGTTGGCCCATGGTTTAGGCAAACGAATTCTCGCCGAAGGGGTAGAAGATAAACATCAGCTCGGATTGCTGCGGCAGATGGCTTGTGATGCAGTTCAAGGTTACCTGATTGCTAAACCTTTGCCTGAGCTACAAGCTCTGGCCTTACTACAACCTCCTTCGGCTTCATAATTTGGCGAGCCTTCAGAGGTAGTTACCGTTGCTCTGTGCGATTGCTTCTGAAAGTTTCTTTGGCTTTATAGTCGCCATTTCACTATTCTGTTCCTAAGCTTATTGTTCACACTGACCATATGGGTGCTTGATTATGTTACGTAATTTTTCAATTAAACAACGGTTGTTAATCAATGCTATTGCGGTTGGGATGGCGATGTTGATTATGTTGCTGCTGTTGGTGTATCAAAGCAGCCAACAAGGTAAATTGTCAGTATTGCGGCTAGATATAGCGTCGTTAAAAAGTGATGTGTTGACGCTGCGGCGGCACGAAAAAGACTTTCTAATGCGCCGTGAGTTGTCTTATCAGGAGAAATACCATCAGGTTTTTACCACGCTGCAAGAGCGGATTGTTCAATTAAAAAAAGGCTTACAGCGTGCTGATATCGCCACGGCCGAGCTGGATGATTTTGCCGAGCAAACAAAGTTATACCAGCAGCAGTTTGACCAGGCCGTCAGTATATGGCTGCAGGTCGGACTGGACCCCAAGTCTGGTCTTTATGGTGAGCTGCGCCAAGCCGCGCAAGGGCTGGAGCAGCAATTTGAGCAAGTGCAAAATGATGCAATGTTGGTCAGTTTGTTGCAGCTGCGCCGAGCAGAAAAGGATTTTATGTTGCGGCTTGATTTAAAGTACCTTGATGTCTTTCAAACAGAATTTAGTAATTTTCAAGGCATGCTGCAACAAGATAGTCTGAAGCAGGCAGCAACGGCCTATCAGCAAGCATTTGTTGCATTGGTAAAAGGGCAGCAGGCCATTGGGTTAGATCAAAACGAAGGGGTGATGAAGCAAATGCGCGCCGCCATTCATGAAACCGAGCAAAGTCTGCAGCTGATGTCAGACGATGCGGAAAAGGCGGTTGATAACGCGGTACAGCTGACACAAAGCATTGCCCTGACTTTGTTTGTGCTGGTACTGATTTCAGTGTTGTGTTTGGTAATGTTGACCAGCCGTAGCATCGTACAGCCCATCACCAATGTTTGTCGTACTATCGGCTTGATCCGGACCGAAAACGATTTCCGGCAAAGAGTGGAAGTGGACGGAAATGATGAGATGACGACCCTTGCCAATGATTTTAACCACATGCTGAGTGACTTTCAGGATTTGGTACGCAGCGTCAACCAAGCCCTGGAAATGATGGATGTGGCCACTGCCGAACTCGCGAAATCTACCGCCGATACCAGCCGCGGGGTCGGGCAGCAACAACTGGAAAGCGACATGGTGGCGACTGCCGTCACTGAAATGGGCGCTACCATCGATGAAATAGCCAACAATACCGAAAACACCGCCAACAAAGCCGAAGCCACCAACCGTAATGCCAGTCACGGTATGAAAGAAGTTGAGCAGACAGTGGCTAGGATCAGCAGTTTATCCAATGATTTACAACAAGCAGCACTGGTGATGGGAGAGCTCGAAAAAGACAGCACCACCATTGGTTCGGTATTAGATGTCATTCGGGGCATTGCCGAGCAAACTAACTTACTGGCGTTAAATGCAGCGATTGAAGCGGCTAGAGCGGGCGAGCAAGGGCGTGGTTTTGCCGTGGTCGCCGATGAAGTGCGCAGCTTGGCGCAGCGTACCGCAGAATCGACCCGTCAAATAGAGCAAATTATCACCGGGTTGCAAAGCCGCACGAAAACCATCGTGCAATCAATGGAAAGTTGTCGCGAGCAAGGGAAAAGTAGCGTGGAACAAGCGGGGGTTGCCAGTAAATTATTGTCGGCGATTACGCTGGATGTCAGTACCATTATGGATATGACGACCCAAATTGCGACCGCGATTGAAGAGCAAAGCCATGTCGCCGCCGAGGTGAATAAAAACGTGGTGCGCATTCGGGATATTTCACTAGAATCGCTGGTGATAGCGCAGCATAACGCGCAAATCAGTGAAGAAGTGGCAGCACAAGCGGCGCGGTTGCACCAAACTGTCGACCGATTTAAAGCATAAAGCTACGACTTAGCAATTGAGGCCTCTGGCATAGATGGCAAAGCGTCAGTGCCCGAATGAGTTAATTTTTGTGCCCAGCTGTCGGGTTGGGCTTGTTTCCACCCCTTGTATAAGCCCCACAGATTGCTGGGGCTTTTTTATGGCGATGTGCGGTCAAAAATTTGCGCTGCAGGATGTTTAACGGATGAACTGGGGTAAATAGATGCACCTGGCTGTGTCAGGTTCGTGCTATGGGTGCTAAGCCGCTTTGTTATAGCTGCCGAAAATTAAGCGTGGTATCCCGGTTGCTATTGGCCGCTGCTAAGCGAGATAAGTAGTCCTGCCACAATTGCTCGCGCTGATCATGTAGCTGACGCAAATAATGCCAACTGTAGATGCCGCTGTTGTGACCGTCATCAAACACCAGTTTCACCGCATATAAACCAACCGGTAACATTTGACTGATGCCGACATCGCGTTTATGGCTGACCAATTGCGGCTTGCCGTGGCCACGCACCTCCGCCGATGGCGACAAGACCCGTAGCATTTCCGCACTAAAACTGGCGGCCACTTCGTCGTGAAACCGCACGTCCAGCACTTTGGATTGGCGGTGATAGTGTAGTTGCGTCACTTGATGCATTCACGGCTCCTTGGTTCACTCGAGTCGCCAAGCTCGGATCAAAGTGTAGTGGCGCAGGTCGATGATTGATCTGCGCCACTGCCTAGGCGTTATTAAAGAATGTAGCGACTTAAGTCTTCATCCTGCACGAGCGCATCGAGGTGACTGTCGACATAAGCTGCATCCACCAATACCTGTTGGCCGGTGTGATCCGAAGCTTCAAACGATACTTGTTCCAGCAGCCGCTCCATCACGGTGTATAAACGTCGGGCGCCAATGTTTTCGGTTTTTTCATTGACCTGCCACGCAGCGCGGGCAATCCGAGAGATGCCATCTGCGGTAAAGGATAGCTCGACACCTTCGGTGGCCAATAAGGCTCGGGTTTGTTCAGTCAGTGATGCTTTGGGCTCGACTAAAATGCGCTCGAAATCGGCGGCGGTTAAGGCTTGCAGCTCAACCCGGATCGGTAAGCGTCCCTGTAACTCAGGTACTAAATCGGATGGTTTTGACATCTGAAACGCACCTGAGGCAATAAACAAAATATGGTCGGTTTTGACCATGCCGTGTTTAGTGCTGACAGTACAACCTTCAATGAGCGGCAATAAGTCACGTTGCACGCCTTCACGCGAAACATCCGGGCCTGAGGTTTCGCCACGTTTACAAATTTTGTCGATTTCATCGAGAAACACGATGCCATTTTGTTCAACGGCTTCTAGTGCTTTGGCTTTGAGTTCTTCCGGATTGACCAGCTTGCCGGCTTCCTCTTCGATTAACTGCTTGAACGCATCTTTGATTTTCAGTTTGCGCTTTTTAGTTTTGTCCGAGCCCATGTTTTGGAACATGCTCTGCAGTTGCTGTGTCATTTCTTCCATACCGGGCGGTGCCATGATTTCGACACCCATCGCGGGTAGGGCTAAATCCAGTTCAATTTCTTTGTCATCAAGCTGGCCTTCGCGCAGTTTTTTGCGAAATACCTGCCGGGTTGAATTATCGCTATCCGCAGGTTCGGTTTCACCCCAGTTGTTTTTGGCGCGGGGTAACAGCACATCCAAAATGCGCTCTTCCGCGGCTTCTTCGGCGCGAAAGCGGTTTTTGGCTACTTCAGTTTCCCGCACCATTTTCATCGCACTGTCGGTTAAGTCGCGGATGATACTTTCCACTTCTTTGCCGACATAACCCACTTCTGTGAATTTGGTCGCTTCAACTTTAATAAAAGGTGCGTTGGCGAGCTTCGCAAGGCGACGGGCAATTTCCGTTTTGCCAACGCCGGTGGGACCAATCATCAGAATATTTTTCGGCGTTACTTCTTGGCGCAGTGCAGGCTCTAGTTGCATCCGACGCCAGCGGTTACGCAGTGCAATCGCGACTGCACGTTTTGCATCTTGCTGGCCAATAATATGGCGGTCCAGTTCGTGGACGATTTCTCTTGGCGTCATTTCAGACATAACGGACCTTCTTATAAATCTTCAATGGTGTGCTGTTGATTGGTGTAAATACAGATATCACCAGCAATGGTTAAGCTTTTTTCAACGATGTCACGAGCGCTAAGCTCGGAATTTTGTAATAAGGCGGTGGCAGCCGCCTGCGCAAAAGGGCCACCACTGCCAATCGCGATTAAATCTTGTTCGGGCTGAATGACATCACCATTGCCGGTGATAATCAGTGAGCAGCTGGCGTCAGCGACTGCGAGTAACGCTTCCAGTTTGCGAAGCATGCGATCGGTACGCCAATCTTTTGCCAATTCGACTGCGGCACGCATCAGATGCCCTTGGTGCAATTCTAGTTTGGCTTCAAAGCGTTCAAATAAGGTAAATGCATCGGCGGTGCCGCCGGCAAAACCTGCCAGTACTTTACCGTGATATAAACGGCGTACTTTTCGGGCATTGCCTTTCATCACGGTATTACCAAGGGTAACCTGACCATCGCCGCCCAAAGCGACTTGGCCATTGCGGCGTACGGAAACGATTGTAGTCATGATCTCTCTTTATCTGAAAACGCGTGGAATTCAAAGCGTAAGCGAAACAGTAACAGCTGAGATAGGGATGAGGGCGCAGGTTTTCAAGCAGGGTGCTGCGTAAATCAGTCAGGCGGGTATTTTTGAGGGTGTTGTTATGGCCATTTCAGATGGCCATTTCAGATGGACATTTCAGATGGACATTTCACCACAACCGAAAAACTATCAGTTGTGGTGATGCATCGATGACTCTAAGTGCGGCGCGTTACAGCGACATCCAGCAATCGGCAACTTTACTTCGCTTTAACATATTGCGGTCATTTTGGGCTTGGCGTCGGCTGGTATAAGGCCCAACTACTACCCGGTACTTGCCGGAAGACTCTTTGATCGTGGATGCAATGCCGGCAAAAGCAATTTTTGCTTTTAGTTGTTGGGCGCCATTAAGCACTTTAAAGGCTCCACAATACAATGTGGCGGGCCTTTTGGCATCGAGCTCATCCGCTGTGACTTGCACTTCTTTGGTTTCCAGCTCTTTGATATAGGTGTACGGCTCTTTCGATGGCTTGGCCGGTAATTCGTCAGTCGCGACAGCTGCTGCAGGTACTTTTGTCTGTTCAGCCAGTTTTTCTGCGCCAGGTTGGTGTGAGATATGCCACAAGAAATAACCAAAAATGATGAGTAAGACGGATACCGCGGCGATCAGTAATTTGGGGATCGGGGTCGGTGCGTTGGTTTTTTTTCGTGGCCGAGGCGCCGGGCGGGCGGCTTTGACATAATCTTTCTGCGGCATAACAGGGTTTTAAATCACATTTTTTAACAGGTCATACCGCATTCTACTGAAAACCGCCCTAAATGACACCCTTAACCTTGGCGTTATTGTGGGTTACTGCCAGAGAAGGGCTGAGGTATCTAGCTCAAATCCAATGGATCAACATCGAGTTGCCATTTCACTTTGCGGCTTAACGCGCAGCCTTGGATCTGCTGAATAAGCAGGCTTAGTAGTTGATGCAGTGCTTTGCGATCGGGGCTAAATAACTGCAGTTGCCAGCGAAATTTGCCGGCTTTTTTTTCCAATGGCGCTTTGACCGGTCCTAACCATTGCAAGGGTGATTGTTGGGCAAGCACAGCCGTTTGTTGTTGCAATAGATCCAACCATTGCTGACACACCGCCGAATCGAGCGCTTCGGCCCGAAACATTGCCATATGCTGATACGGCGGCAAGCGAGTTTGTTGGCGTTCGAGCAAGGCACTACGTGCAAAAGCGTGATAACCGTTTTGAATCACATCCTGAAGCAGCGGATGCCCAGGATAATGGGTTTGCAGTAAAACTTTACCAGCGACATCACCTCGTCCGGCGCGTCCAGAAACTTGTGTTAATAACTGCGCCAGTTGCTCGGATGCGCGAAAGTCGCTGCTGTACAAGGCGCCATCGACATCCACCACAATGACTAAACTGACTGCGGGAAAGTGGTGGCCTTTAGCCAACATTTGCGTACCAATAATAAGCTGTGGTGTGCCTGATTGAATCATGTCCAGGTGCGCTTCGAGGCTGCCTTTGCGCCTTGTGCTGTCGCGGTCAAGCCGGGTAATTGGAAAATCCGGAATTAATCGACCCAGTTGCTCTTCTAATTGTTCGGTACCCTGCCCAACCGGCGCTAACTGGGTGCTCCCACAATTGCCACATTGATGGGGTACCGGTCTTGTTGCGGCGCAGTGGTGGCATACCAGTTGCCGGCTTTGTTTGTGATAGGTAGTAAAAGCGCTGCAATGTAGGCATTCCGTCAGCCAGCCACATTCATGGCAAATCAGCGCCGGTGCAAAACCACGCCGATTTAGAAACAACATCACTTGTTGACCGCGTTTTAAGGTCTGGCGAATTTGTGCCAGCGTGCCGTCTGCCAATCCATTTTTTAAAACCTGTTGTTTTAAATCCATCAATTGGATTTGCGGTACTTGTTGGCTGGTGGCACGCTCTGGCAGTTGCAGATGAATAAACTTTTGTTGTTGTACATTGTAGAGCGATTCCAGACTTGGCGTGGCCGATCCTAGCAGAATAGGGCATTGCTCTAAACTGGCGCGTTTGACGGCTAAATCGCGGGCGTGGTAACGAAAACCATCTTGTTGTTTTAGGGACTGATCATGCTCTTCGTCAATAATGAGCAGACCCAAATTGTGGAAAGGTAAAAATAGTGCTGAGCGTGTGCCAATGATAATCGCCGCATCGCCACTTTGACTGCGTTGCCAGCAACGTAGTCGTTCATGATCGGTCATATTGGAATGCCAGGTCAGCATTGGCAGCGCAAACCTTTTTTCAAACCGAGCGAGTGTTTGCGGGGTTAAACCAATTTCAGGAACAAGTACCAGCACCTGTTGGCCTTTTGCCAGAACGGGTTGAATCGCTTGCAGGTAGACTTCGGTTTTACCAGAGCCGGTGACCCCCTCGAGCAAAAAGCGCTCAAAACGACCGAGCGCTTGCACCACCGCAGTCACTGCCAGTGCTTGTGCTGGATTTAACGGCAGTGGTTTTTGTTTTTCCGGTAGATAGTCAAAAGGTGTAAATGGCTGGCTGATGAGTTCAGCAATCCCTTTATTGAGAAGTTGTTGTATCGTGGCGCGGCTAAAGGTCGCTGCAGCCTCCTGATCCGCAATCGCACCTTGTTGTAGTTGCTGCCATAAAGCCAGTTGCTTTGCTGAACGTTTAAATTGTGCAGGAGTGCACTGCTGACCTTCGCTGGTTAGGCGCAGCAGTTTTTGCTTTTCGTCGTTTAATATTCGTCCTTCACGCAGCAGTGCCGGTAAGGCGCTGGTCAGTACGTCGCCTAGCGGATGATGGTAATAGTCAGCGGCAAAACTCAGTAAGTCGCGAAGTTTAGCGCCTAAAACTGGGACTGGGTCCAGCAATTGACTGATGGGTTTAAGCGCAGTTTCGTTAAAACTGTCAGTCGGGTCAATTTGCCAAACTACACCGACTAACTGGCGTTTACCAAAAGGGACCAGTACGCGCGAGCCGATACTGACGCTGATATTTTCATCAGTTTCCATTTGATAATCAAAATGTTGGCGCAGAGGCACCGGTAAGGCGACACGAAGAATTGGCACGGGTATATTCCGACATGAAACAGGCTTCAGTGTACAAACTCGCTCCTGCTCTGAACAGGAGTTTTTCTGGCTTGGTTTTACCCGAAAAAAGCATTTGTCACGCGACGATCTTTTTGTTGAATAAGGCAAACTTATCTATTAAACTTCGCGCCCTAATTTAACTGAAATACGTATGGTGTTTGACAGCAAGACTGATCAGATTGCGATACGGCCCAACGAGGTAAGCCATGAAACCAGGTATCCACCCGGAATACAAAGAAATCACTGCAACCTGTACTTGCGGTAATGCATTCAAAACTCATTCAGCACTGTGCAAAGACATCCACTTGGACGTATGCTCAGCTTGCCACCCGTTCTACACAGGTAAGCAAAAAGTTCTGGATGTTGGTGGTCGTGTTGATCGCTTCAAAAAACGTTTTGCGGTATTGGGCGC
>JBBKWN010000145.1:0-23920 GCA_037968955.1 Rheinheimera sp.
GCCAGCTATCGCAATTATTGCCACGTTTGCAAGAACGTAATTTTCGCATTACTGCACAAACAGAATTCTCACCGGCTCTGCAGCGTTATGCGGCGCAGGGAATGTTTCCTCCTTATCGCGAAAAGGTGCAATCCGGCTTATTTTTAGCTGATTGTCGCAATGAAACTTTATTCGATTTTAATTACCCGCAGCGGGTTTATCGTGATCCACGCGATATCCCATTGCTGGTCGCCCATAGTTTATTGTTTATTGAAAACCGAAACCTGCTGCGCATCCCGCCGATGGCAAACCCAGTGATGGACTGGCCGCGTTTTATCATGGCGGCGGTTAGTCAGGTTGGCAAAGTGTTGTCAGTCGGCGGCCAATCGGCTGGTGGCAGTACCTTGGCCACGCAAATTGAAAAATTCCGTCACTCGCCGCAAGGGTTAACACGTAGCTTTAAAGACAAAGCCATCCAAATTATTTCTGGCTCGATCAGGGTCTATGCCCACGGCCCGAACACCATGGGCATGCGTACGCGCATTGTGCAGGATTATCTAAACACGGTGCCGCTATCCTCAGCGCCGGGCCATGGCGAAGTGCACGGCGTCGGTGATGCTCTTTATGCTTGGTTTGGCAGCGATTTTGACAAAGCCAATCAGCTGCTAAAAAATCCGCCACAACCGGACACCGCCAAAGAGCGCGCCTTGTATTTTAGGCAGATAGTTTCGCTGATGATTGCCCAGCGCCGGCCTTCTTATTATTTGCTGCAGGGTCATGACGATTTAGAAGAGCTAACCGACAGCCATATCCGCTTGCTGGCCAGTGTTGGCATTGTTGATGCCTCATTACGCGATTTGTCGTTGTCGCAAAAACTCACCTTTGTGCGGGCGAAACCAAACTTATCTCAAGCCGAGCAAGACGCCCGTAAAGGTATCAACGCCGCGCGTTTACGCTTGGGTAATTTACTTAATCAGCCGATGTACGATCTGGATCGGCTCGATTTAAATGCGCACAGTGCGCTACATGGCGATGTGCAGCAAAAAGTCAGCGCGTATTTACGCAGCCTTGCCGATCCAACTACTGCCGCTAAATACGGCTTAATTGGCGATAGATTGCTCAGCGCCAAAGGCACCGCGGAAGTGCTGTATAGCTTTACGTTATTTGAGAAAACCGCCGATGGCAATAGAGTACGGGTGCAAACCGACAGTACCGATCAACCTTTTGATTTAAATGAACATAGTAAGCTGGAATTAGGTTCCACCGCCAAACTTCGGGTATTGGCCACTTATCTAGAAATTGTCGCGGAATTGCATCAGAGTTTTGCCGATGAATTACCCGTCAACCTGCTGAACTTGGATATTGCACCACAAGACCATATCACGCGCTGGGCGTCACAATATATGGCGCAAACCGCAGATCGTAGTTTAACTGCCATGCTGGATGCGGCATTGCAGCGTACGTATTCAGCCTCACCGGCCGAGCGTTTTTTCACCGGTGGTGGTTTACAGGTGTTTAATAACTTCGATAAAAAAGAAGACCATAAAGTGCCGACGGTGGCCGAATCGTTGCAACAATCGCATAACTTGCCGTTTGTGCGGTTAATGCGCGATATCGTCGCTTATTCCAGTAGTTATCAAACCCTTGGCAGCAGCTCATTATTACTGCGCAGTGATAAAGATCCGAAGCGTGAAGAGTACCTGCGCCGTTTTATCGACAAAGAAGGCACCGAGTTTTTACGCAAATTCTGGCGCAAATACCAGAAAAAACCGGCCGATGAGCGGTTAGAAGTATTTTTTGACGGCTTAAAACAAACCCCGGATCGGCTGGCCGCGGTGCACCGCTATTTATTACCGGAATCAGATTTTGCGCTGTTTAGCCGTTTTTTAACCGACAAACTGCCAGATGAAGCCTTTACGCCAAAAAAACTGAATGAGCTTTATAACAAATACGGCCCGGGTAAATTCAGCCTGCCGGATCAAGGTTATATTGCCAAAGTACACCCGCTAGAATTGTGGTTGTTAAGTTATATCAACAAAAATCCAGAGGCTAGTTTTAAAGACGCAGTGGCACAAAGTAGCGAGCAGCGCCAGCAAGTGTATCGTTGGTTATTTAAAACCAGTAATCGCAGTGCCCGTGATAACCGTATTCGCATCATGCTGGAAGTAGAAGCCTTTCTCGATATTCACCAGCGCTGGGCCAAGCTGGGCTATGCCTTTGACCACTTAGTGCCGTCCTTGGGTACCGCTTTAGGCAGCTCTGGCGACCGCCCTGCAGCCTTGGCCGAACTGATGGGCATTATTCAAAATGATGGTATTAAACTGCCAACCATTCGTATCGACAGCCTACATTTTGCGGCAAAAACACCGTATGAAACCATGCTGCAATATAACGCTAGCGTCGGTGAGCGGGTGATGCGGCCGGAAGTAGCGCGAGCGCTGAAGAAAACTTTAGGCCAAGTAGCTGAGCTCGGCACCGCCCGTCGTTTAACAGGCAGCTTTATGAAAGCCGATGGGAGTGCGCTAAAAATTGGCGGCAAAACCGGCACCGGCGACAACCGAGTAGCGACCTTGGTGGTGCGTGGCAAAGTGATGGCGTCCACGGTCAATAACCGTACCGCAACTTTTGTGTTTTATTTAGGTGATAGCTACTTTGGCACGCTGACGGCATTTGTGCCAGGCAAAGGCGCCGACGATTTTAGCTTCACCTCTGCCCTGCCACTACAAGTGCTCAAAGGCATGGCGCCGCTGATCCGGCCTTATGTGGTAAAAGATACACCCATGTGTGTAGTGAAATAAAATCTGGCCTTTTGTTGTAAAAAAATGTTTTTACCACACAAGGCCAATGTTAGCCCTACAGTAATAAGTCCGTAACGATGGTTACTGACTTATTCTCATAATTAACGCATCTAAAACCAGCAGTTTTTACACTGAAAATACCGTCAAAAATGTCCACGGCTACTTGCCGGCTTCCTTCGAACGTTAGGCAGCAAAATGTCGCAATGGCTTGATCGCACTGAAGTAACATCCATCGTTTTTCCTATCAACTTCACCGCAAAGAGCTTTTTCCCCTTTTCAAACCACGCCGCTTCGGTTAGGCTCAGCTTGCGATTTATTTTTTAACAGAGCATTGATGCTGCTATCGCGAAATGCATAAAACTCAACATCAAATCAACGGTTTTACTTACCCAATTTTGAGGATAGTTATGTCACTTATTCACGTTATCGAGCAGCTAGGCGCCAATGCAGCATTACAACAGTTAAATCAGGCACAACTGACAGCTATGTTTAGTGACGCCGCTACTGATGCAAAACAACTTGAAGCTCTTTTACAAGGCCATGTTGAAACGTTATCAGATTTGCTTCAGGTCCCTGTTTATCGGTGCATTATGGAAACTCCGGCAGAAGAAGAGCAGCCTATTGAAGAAGATGAGAAACATTCACCGCAATCTATACAACTTCAATAATATCGAATGTGAAAACTTTTCTTCCATACCTGACTTTGGTGCTGCTACTTTTCGTAGTGCCAAGTCACTCTGAATCAAATGTGGACTCTTTATTTGCCTTGGCCGATAAAGCAAGCATTTCAAATCCTAATCAATTACAAAACTTGTTGCAAAAAATCTCACAGCATCAACTTACAATAAATCAACAACAATATTATTTACTACTGGAAGGTCATAGACAGCAAGTTATGGGTGAGCATGACAAAGCGATAAAATTATACCAACAAGGGCTAGTCACCGGAAACTCTATCGATTTAAAGTACCGCACGCTACTGATGCTTTCTAATATAATGGCCGTAAAACAAAATACCACAGCGTCTTTTAACTATTTATTTCAAGCAACTGATCTCATGGACCAAGTCTCAGATGCAGAATTGAAACCAAAAGCAAAAGTACAGGCTATTGCTTCATATATGACTTTGAAAATGTATCAAGAAACTAAGTCTATTAGCCTAGAGCTTCTTAATACGAGTATACGGGGCAATGAACGCTGTATGGCTTTATATTACAATAACTACAGCACTCAAGAATTAGCACCGAAAACAGTTAAATTAGAACAAATAAAAGCAGGCATTGATTACTGTAAAAGCGCAGATAAACCTTTAGGCGAATTGTTTGGTCAAACATTAATTGCTAAACATTATTTATTTAATAAAAATTTTAGTAAAGCTGAAGCTGTACTTCAGACGAACTTAAAAGCTGTTGAAGATACAGGCTTTGTGCACTTGGTTGGATATTATTATGTTTTACTGAGCCAAGCACAGCTTTCACTGGGCAAATTCAATGCTGCAGAGACTACAATAGACAGATTGTTAAAAATTAAAAACATTTCATCTTCTAGTGAACCCATTGTACATGGCTTAAAGTTAAAAGCTGAAATAGAAGAAAAACTTGGCAACACTGACTCTGCATTACAATTCTATAAACAATATGTTGAAGCAGACACTGTTTATAAGAATACCTTATCTTTGCAGCAAACCTCTTATCACTTAGCAAAAAATGAAATCTTGAATAAAAACCAACAAATTGCTTTATTAGAGAAAAACAATCATTTGTTGACGCTTGAAAATGAACTTTCGACGGTCGAAAACAGCAATAAACAGCTGTTGATTGCGCTGTTATTAACCCTGTTAACTGTTTTAAGTTATTTTGCGTTTAGAGCCTTTCGAAATTCCAGCCTCTACCGGAAACTTGCCGAAAATGACAGTTTGGTTGGCATCAGCAACCGCTACCATTTTACTAAAAAGGTCTCGGCCACCCTTGCCAGTAGCAGAACAACTAAGCAGGTTGATGCTTTTATTATTTTTGATTTAGATTGGTTTAAACAGGTGAACGACCGATATGGCCACCTGACCGGCGACTGGGTGTTAAAAGCTGTGGTGGAGCATTGCCGCCAGTTTGTGCGAAATATTGATATTTTTGGCCGTATTGGCGGTGAAGAATTTGCGGTATTTTTACCGGCTTGCACTGCAGAAAAGGCGGCCTTACTTGGCGAAATTTTGCGTGATGCCATTGAACAGATTGATTGCAGTGACAGTGGCCACCCAATCAACATCACCGCCAGTTTTGGGGTGACTTGCACTGACCGCTCCGGCTATGAACTGAGACAATTATTCCGCGATGCTGACGTTGCACTTTATCTGTCAAAAAACCAGGGCCGGAATAAAGTGACCTTGTTTGACAGCCATGATCAAAAACAAAGCACAGTGCCAGCGCCATGACGGCCACCATTGAAAAATACATCCAAAGCGCTCGATTAACTTTAACTGCGATCACCCAAGCAGAATTAGCACTCTACCAGAGCTTATATGGTGATCCCGTTTCTATGCAATTTATCGGGCCTTGTTACGACCCGGCAGAAAGTGCCGTGTTGTTTCAGCGCTGCCTGAAGCGGGCCGAACAAGCCAATTCGGGCTGGCACTTTTTTTCCATTCAATTGGCCGGGCAGCACGAACAACACGAACAACAAAAAGTGATTGGCTTTATCACGCTGATCGCCAAAAAATCCAATGTAGCCCCGTTTGAATTTGGCATTGCGCTAAGCACGGCCGAACGTGGTTTAGGTTATGCCGCAGAAGCTTTGACCACCTTATTTTTACATTGTTTTTGTCAGGCAAACATTCCGGCTTTGTCGGCACGGGTCAATCCGAATAATAAACGGATGCTTAAACATATTCGCCAATTTGGATTTGTCGTGGCACCGGCAGAGTTTCAACAAAACGAAAACACGGAAAATAGTGCAGTATTAACCAGCTATGTGCTTTATCCGTCCGCTGAAAATATAGCTTTACTCAACCAACTTAGCCGCTCTTTTATGGCGCCGACCAGAGCGCTCGTTGCACCTGAATCGGCTAAAAACGTCCACGTCACTTCGCTTTAATTAACAAGGAATTCCCCATGCAAACAGGCAGCATCGTTCTGGTCGGTACCGGTATAACTCTAGGTTCCCATATCAGCCCGTTGTCGCGCAGTTATATCGAAAATGCCGATGTGGTGTTTGCCGGTGTCGCCGATGGTATTACCGAGTTATGGCTCAAAGAAATGCACCGCGATGTGCGTAGTTTTGGGCCGCTATACGCCGAAGGGAAATCGCGCCATATCACCTATCGCGAGATGGTCGAACTGATGCTGGCCGAAGTGCGGCAAGGTAAAAAAGTGGTGGGTGCTTTTTATGGTCACCCCGGTGTTTTTGCTTATGCGCCGCATAAAGTGATTGAACTGGCCCGCGCTGAAGGCTACGCCGCCCATATGGAACCCGGCATCAGCGCCGCAGACTGTTTACATGCCGAGCTTGGCATTGACCCCGGCAAAGTGGGTTGCCAGTATTTTGAAACCAGCCAATTGATGTTTTATCAGCGCAATATCGACCCCAGCGCTTATTTAGTGCTGTGGCAAGTGGGTATTGCCGGCGATCAAAGTATGGCGCGCTTGGCCACCGGCAGCGCCTATCGGCAAGTGTTGGTTGATTTACTGGCCGTGCATTACCCTTTGGCGCATGAAGTGACGTTATACGAAGCGGCCGCTTTGCCGTTCCAACAACCAACAATCATTAAATTGCCGCTGTCAGCGTTACCCGCAGCCCAAATGAGCCTCAAAACTACTATGGTGCTGCCGCCAGCGCGAAAATTGGTGAAAAACATGGAGGTTCTGGCCAGACTCAGCGCCATTCGGGCAGCCGAGCTGGACGATGCAGCGGCGCAGTTGCTTGTCCCTGAGGGCGAGTATCAAACAGACGATATGAGCGAATAGCGCTGCGCTATAGCTGAAACATAGAACTGAGAGAACAAGCGCTGCGATAAGCCTATGGCTGTAGCGAAGCGAAGACGCAGCTTTGAAGCAACGATGACGAAGGGGCAGGAAAATATGCCCCTACTCCATCACTACCACCATCACTACCACCATCACCACGCCATCACTACTCCATCAGTAAATATCCGTTCGGAACTTTGTGTTCCAGAAACTCTGCCAATTGCACATCAGTTAACGGACGGGCGAAATAATAACCCTGGCCAAAATCACAACGATGCTGTTTGAGGAGTTGTAACTGTGCACGGTTTTCCACGCCTTCGGCCACTACTTTTAATTCCAGTTTTTGTACCATGGCGATGGTTGAAATAATGATCTGGTAGTCGGCATCATTTTCCAGCATGCCAAAAATAAAACTTTTATCAATTTTAATAATGTCGACCGGCATTTGCTTTAAGTAACTAAGCGACGAATAACCGGTGCCAAAATCGTCAATTGAGAAGTAGAAACCCTGCGCTTTAAGCTGTCGCATCGCACTTAACGTCGTTTCAATATTTTGCACCAAAGTACGTTCTGTTAATTCAAGTTCAAAGTGGCGCGCTGATAAGCCTAAGTCGTCTAACCACAGCTCGAGTAAACCTGGTAAGGACGGATCTAAAAACTGCTCGGCCGAGAGGTTAATGGAGATGCGAATATCCGGATAGCCTTTGCCAATAAGCTCCTTCGCCAGCTGAAAACTGCGCTGAAACACCCAATAACCCAGCTCAATCATCTGTGGTGAGTTTTCTAAAATGCCAATAAACTCATCGGGCATCACGGTGCCCCGTACCGGATGTTGCCAACGTAACAAGGCTTCAAAACCTGACAAACGACCGGTGCTCAATTCAATTTGTGGCTGCAGGCTTAAAGTGAACTGTTTGAATTTAATTGCATCTTTAATTTCACTTTCCACGGTCAACCGTTTTGCCAGCCGCTGGTACATCTGCTGATCGTATAATAATGCGACATTGCCGCCACGATCTTTGGCTTCATACATCGCCATATCTGCCTGGCGCACTAATTCATCAGGCGATACATCATGTTGCTCGGTGGTCGCGATCCCTATGCTGGTGGAAATATAAAACAACTGCGCGCCAAGACTAATTGGCTGTTTAAAGGCTTCAAAAATGCGGTCGGCGACCTGATAGGGGTAATCTTGTTCATTCGATTGCGTCAGCACCACCACAAATTCATCACCACCAAAACGACAGGCAATGTCAGCGCTGCGAATACAAGCACGCAGGCGCTGCGCCACTTCCACTAACAACTGATCACCGGCCGCATGACCTTTACTGTCATTGATCTTTTTAAAATCATCCAAATCTAAAAACAAAACTGCAATCGAGCCTTTTTGCCGTTCTAAACCCGCCAGCGAAGTCTTTATCTGAAATTGCAGCATATTACGATTTGGTAACCCGGTCAGCAGATCAAACATCGCAATGTTTTCCAGCTCCTGGGTATTGACCTCGATTTGCTGATGCAATTGCTCTAACTCAACGCTCAGCTGATAGGCCGCCTGCGTCAAGACATCAAGTTCATCTTGAAACAACAACGGATCATAAGCACTGTGCTGTCGAAATTGTCGAAACTGCCGCTGCGCCAACAACGGTAGATGTTGCGCTAGCGCAAGCAAACGCCGACTTAACCGCAACGTGCTGTAGTAAATCAGCATCGCGAGCAGCAAAAAGCAGCCACAAGCAAACAACACAATCTGCCGCTGATACGCTGCTTGTGTCTGTACAAACTTACTGATGTCATCAACCAACGCCAGATAATAATTGCTGTTTTGCGCTTGCAGCGGCAACAGGCTTATCAGGTAGTTTTGCTCGGCCAAATCAACTTCAATGCCTTGTGAACGCGCTTTTTGCAACGATGGTTGTGTCGATAAAGCGCGAAACACCGGCCGCATCAGCTCTGGATTTGACAATGACAACAACTCAAAATGCCGAAGCGGACTGTTATCGGCGCTATCAATGCGCACAATCGCCACTTCAGAGCCAATACCTTGTTTGAGCGATGACAAAATATCTAACATGGTGGTCGACAAGGCCACCACCGCAATGTCGCCATTGCCATTCAGTACCGGCACCAAAATAAGCTTGGTGCATTGGCTGCTACAAAAAATGGCCGATTGTGGCTGTTGCTGCGCCATAACCTGGCGTGCAACATCTAGCACCGCAGGCGGAATTTGTTCAGTGGAGGCATATAAAGCATTCAGTTTGGCATCAAGCAGCCACAAGCTTTCCACATTGAGATGCACGGCGATGGCATCGTAATGATTGGCCAGCTGTTGGGCAAAAGTGGCAAAATCGGCTTGTGCACGAAGCTCGACTAAGTCGGCAAAAGACTCCAACCAACTTCGTAGTTGGTTCTCAAGCAGTAAGTTTAAATGATCAAATTGTTGTTGGCGCAGCTGCAATTGTTTATCTTGCTGCAGCCGAAAATCCTGCTCCATTTTCACCAAAGTAAAACTGGTTAATAAGATGCTCATTAATAACAAAGCACCCAGCGTAATACTGAGTATTTTCCACGGCAGGCTAAGAAACGGCCGCATCGTCAAAACCAGTACATCAGCTGTACCGCCCATAACTGGTGATACTTCGCGTGATTGATCAAGGTGTCAGGAACCACATTCGGTCCTAAGCGGCCGGTGCCCTCGACCCAATGATATTCCAACGTCAGGCGCCAATTGTGACTAAAGTCATGGCTGAGTGATAAGGCACTGTCGCGCTGGTAACCAAAATAATCGGCCACCTGGCCGCCGGTTTGCAGCGGTAAAAAATGGCCGTTTTTATCATCTTTATTGGCATAAAAATGATCATAACTGGCGTATAAGGTTGTTTGTGGCGTCAGGTTATAACGCGCTAACAGATAAGCGCCTTGACCAAACTGCGTGCGCTGCGCGCCGGGGGCATAAAAGCCGTATACCGATACTCGCTCTTGAAATAATTCGCTGGATAGCTCCCAGTTTTGTTCGCTATAACGCCAGTTCAACATGACACGTTGCACGGTAAAATCGCCATCCGCGAAGATATCGGTAGCGCTACGCCGATAGTTAAAATCGGAATCCAGCAGGCTAACCCCCCATTGACTTTTTGAGCCGCTGGGCCGAAAAAAACTGCTCAATTGATGGACAAAATCTTGCTCAGTGGCGCCGGAAATTAAGTTACTGAGGATGCGCTGGCTTTGCTCTTTTGGGGTGGGTGTTGCGCCAAGGCTCCAGTTCAAATCTAACTCGCCAAGGCTGCTGTTATACGTTGATTGTATTGCAATGCCATCAGAGCCAACCGCAACATCACGAAACGAATCAAAATAAACCGATTGTGGCAGCACGATCATCGGTCTGGTCAGTGCCACATCACGGGTACTGGAATAGAGCCAGTGCATATTTTTATAACGCCCAGCATACACATCGACTTGCCAATCAAGTGTATTCACCGCCGTCCAATTTAAGAACAAATAATCGACGCGTAAACCTGGTTGAAATCGATTACCACCGTCGAGATACATTAACTGACCGGCAAGCCGGAATGATTCGTCCAGTTGCCAGACCGAGTTCAGCCCGAACTCGGTTAGTTTGGCCGACACGTCACCACTATTATTCACAAAATTGCTGTCTTTGGCTTTGATCAGTCCTTGCGCCACAAACCCATGCCAATGCCAGTCTTCAGCTGCAGCCACCAGATTGACCTGACCGAGTGTCAGTAGCAGCAGCGCGTTCGCCACGCGTTTAAGGTTCAATTTTAATAACTTTTGCATCGTGAATCTCATTTCCGTACGGTAAATAACCAATGGAGCCCGGAGTCGTCTGAATGATCTTTAACATTGCTCCGGCTGAGTCGACTTCAATGGGTGGCGTTCCAGTGCCTGAATAAGTCAGTTTTTGCCAGGTTTGCTCCAGCTGATAAGGAAACATTTGCAAACCAGATTGGCTAAATTGCTGATGAATATCAGATTTAGCTGGCAGCATATAAACTTTGATTTTCTCGCCGTTAGGCCAGATCACTTGCCGTTTTAAGTAAATACTACGAAGTTGGGATTTGCTCAACCGTTCCACCACAACAGCGGAATGGGCAACCACCAACGGCGGCGGTTGTGGTTGATTGTCGGCATGAACCAGCATGCTCGAAAAAATAAGCAACAGGATGTGGGCTGACTTTATCACGCTGTCCTTCTGGAATATGGGTCAGTTTGGGAATGATACCGAAGTCTGCGCAACCTGGCTCGGGTAGAGTATAGTTGAACCTTGACCAAAATATCCAACAAAGCTATAAAAAGCAGCAATTTACAAATCTCGATTTGTCACAATGCCCGACAGGGAAAAAAAACCACAGCTTTGCTTGTAAAACTGTAGTTTAAAGCGACACTATAGGGAACAGGTTGGATTGAGGAGAGTACAGTGTGAACGCTTTTGAATTTGCCCGACAAGTCGGTGACGTTTTTGTATTACCCGATACCTGTTTAAAAATTAAAGAAGTTATTGATAATAAAATCAGTGGCTTGGATGAAGTAGCAGAAATCATTGCGTTAGACCCCCCCCTTGCATCACGCCTGTTAAAACTCGCCAACAGCGCTTTATATAACTTCCCGCACCCGGTGGATTCAGTCAGTAAAGCGGTATTATTGCTCGGCGAAACGCAGGTTTATAATCTGGTGGTTGCTTATGGTTCTACTGAAGCATTTGCAAAAGCACCATCTGATGTCATTGATTTAGAACGGTTTTGGGAAACCAGCATTCATGCGGCTTTAATGGCTAAATTTCTCGGTGCGACGGTTGGTATCAAACAACACGAACCGTTGTATTTATCTGGCCTGCTGCACAACATCGGTGAACTGGTGGCGGTGGAAGTTGCGCCGGATGTCGCGAGGTTATGTGACCAATATAAAAAAGGCGTATTACCGTGGGAGCAGCAACAAGCGCTGTTAGGTTTTAGCTATGCCGACTGCAGCGTGGCATTGTTAAAACAGTGGCAACTACCGGAGTCATTAATCGAGCCCATCCACTACCTCAATTCCCCCCAACTACAGCCCCAAAATAAAGTGATTCAAGTTTTGCATTTAGCTGCAAGGTTATCGTTATTAAATGCATCTTTTGGCCAATTTGAATTAGCAGATCTCATCGATCAGAAAATTGTCAGCGATCTTGGGCTAAAACGACGTGATATTGATGAAGCTCGCGCTTTTGCCAGCTTAGAAGGGATGTCTATTTTAAGTCTGCTCAACCCTAAAGGTTCAACCATTATGTAAAAACGGCGCAACTACCGATTTGCACTACCGATTTGCACTACCGAGTTGCGCCGTTATTTATTTGCCCCATCACACTTTAAAACACCGCAAAGGCAACCAAAGCAGCTGCTGTTGCGATGAACAAGCACTCACTCACAAGTTATTATTGACGCACGATGGTCATTTCAGCCAACAGATTATCGGCATTATCCACATACTGCATCAGCCACAGTACATAGCGGATATCAACGTGAATAGCGCGTGTAACGTCCTCGTTAAAGTACCAATCTTTACTAATCGACTCATACGTTGAATCGAAGTTAAGACCGACCAACTCGCCTTGCGCATTCATCACCGCTGAGCCTGAATTACCACCGGTGGTATCAGCACTTGACAAGAAATTTAGCGGCACTGAATTCACAGGTAAAGCGGCGGGTTTGGCGCAATTGACTACACCACACCACCAGCTGTCGTTCGCTTTTGCAGCCAAATCCTGGTGATAAAAGCCCTGATAACGTTGCTGTTGATAAGCTTGAACTACTTTTTCCGGCACCAAAAATGGCGCAGTATTTTGTTGTTTCGCTAGCATACCAGCCACGGTGGTAAATGGTGTTTTGTAGACACCATCGGCGGCTGGATAGCCATCAACATGACCATAAGTGATCCGCAAAGTGCCATTGGCATCGGGGTACACCGGACGACCCAGTGTTTGGTTATAGGCAATCAGCGCTTGCATATAAGCGGGTCTTACCGCTGCAAACTCACCAGCCAATTGTTTTTCTTGTTGTTCGTGCTGCATTTGAGTTTCAAATAATGCCACTGCCAGTTTGATAAAAGGATCATCACTTTGGGCAAAATCTGTCGGTGTTTTACCAAGCCAAGCCAACCGACCGGAAAGAGTCGTTAAAGAGCTTTGTTGATACCAAGGTTGCAACGACTCACTGATTTGTCCTGCCGTTTGGCCCGGTGTCAATTTTAAGGCTTCATCGAGAGCTTTACTTCGCACGGCATCGGATTGTGCCAGATACACCGCCAGTTGCTCAGACCATAGCGCTAAGTCAACCTGTGGCGCAAACCTGGTGTCTAAACGCTTCAGTTTGCCCTGAAACATCACCAAGTCACGGTCTTGATAACCG
Organism: Rheinheimera sp.; assembly: GCA_037968955.1. GTDB lineage: Bacteria > Pseudomonadota > Gammaproteobacteria > Enterobacterales > Alteromonadaceae > Pararheinheimera. Next base: position 13,132 of record JBBKWN010000145.1, read on the forward strand.
ATGTCCCTTGCCGCATCTGGTTTTTGCTGCTCGACAGCTAAACGATATAAATCGCTGGCGGTCTGCAATAAATCGCTGCGATTGGCGTTATTAAAATAATAGGTTTGCTGTAAAAACTGCTGCTCCTTCGCCACCAAAGCACGCAACTCTGTCACGGCCTGCTGATAAGCCGGCACCTTGGACGTCGCAATCCATTGTTGCAAAGCTTGTTGTTGCTGCCGCTTAATCCCCTGAATGTCGGTCGCTTTAAAACCGTCCAGTAGCCCCTTAAGCTTTTTCATTCGATTGTGATGGCTTTTTACCACCGAGGCATATTTCACTTGGTAATCAGCATTTTGCTGACTCAAGGTCTCGATAGTGCCAATCAATTGTGAATACGTCTGAATGTTCGCCGGATATTCCCAGCTGGCAGCAAAATCAATTTCTTCGGCTAAGCGGTAACGACTGGTGCGTCCCGGATAACCCGCCAGCAAAATACCATCACCCGCTCTGACACCATTGGCGTTTACTTTCAGGAAACTTTTCGGCTGATAAGGAACATTGTCGATGGCATAGGCGGCCGGTTTGCCATCTTTGGCGACATAACCACGTAAAAAAGTAAAATCGCCGGTGTGACGCGGATACTCGTAATTGTCGATATCCCCGCCAAAGTTGCCAACTGATTCCGGCGGCGCATACACCAGCCGCACGTCTTGGATCATCAATTGTTTAATCAAGAAGTATTCCAAACCATGGTGAAAACTGACGACGTTACAACGATAGTTGGCATCCGTCTCACAGTCTTTAATTAACCGCTTACGGTTGTCTTCGATGGCTTCATATCGTGCTAATGGCGCTAAATCTGTGGCTAAACTGCCACTCACTTTTGCCGTGACATCAAGCACCTGCTCGGTAATGTACAAACGCTCTTGAGGACCGGCCGGCAATTCTTCGGCCTGAGTTTTGGCTAAAAAACCTTGTTCGATTAAATTGCGCTCTTTGCTAGAGTTTTGCTGAATGGCGCCATAGCCACAATGGTGATTGGTGATCACAAGACCCTGGGCTGATACAAACGAAGCCGAGCAATAACCCAGACTAACAATGGCATTCATCGGATATTGCGATAAATCTGCCAGCTGCTCACCACTAAGGGCAATACCACGCGCTTCTAGTTGCGGTTGTAGTTGTTTCAGCTGATGTGGCTGCCACTGCCCTTCGTCGGCGTGAACCCCAAGGCTGCTAAGAATGGCAGTTGTTAACAGTAGATACTTCATAAAGTCCCTGAACTTGTTTGAAAAACTAGCCGAGCAGATTACTTGTTGCAGGCCACAAAAGGCAACTGCTTGCGATCAAACACCTGCCAATATCGACCGCTACCAAAAAAGAATGGACTGAACAGGCCGTTTTGACGGGGTATTTATCGGTAGCTATTGAATTTTCAGTAAAAATTTATTTACCGCAGCGTTACGAACCCCTACCATGAACCGAAGAAAATACAAGCAAGGACGTAGTCATGTTGTTAATGAGTAAAATTCAGCCCCTTTGGTTAAGACTCAACTCGGCACAACGCGGTTATGTCGTGGCAACGTTGTTTGTGGTGCTTTGGATCCTGAATTTTAGCAGCCAAGTGTGGCCGATGTATGGCATGGCGTTGTCGTTGCTGTATGCAGTGTCGCAGGATATGTGGCAAGGCTTTTTAAGGGTTTGGCATAGTTTGGCCGGTAAAGCATTGATTATTGTGTTTTACGCGGTGCTGGGTAATTTTTGTTTTGCCATGGCAGAAGCGCAAGTTAACAACCTGATTGGCATTCGCCCTGATGTGGTGCCTTATACCGTGAATTTGACAGTAGTGCTGCTAGCGCCGATCTGGAGTTTTGGCCTGTCGTTGGTGGTGCTCACCCTTTATATTATGCTGCATACCGTCAAAATCATGCTGCTGTTATTGTTGCGCCCACTCGGGGTGCGCAGCCACCATATTCTCAACGATGAAGCTTATCCGGTGACAACCTTATTGACGCGGATCATCTATTTGCCGGTCTTTATGACCTGCCTAGCGGCATTGCCCAGTGCCTATTTAACCGGGGACAGCACGCCATTAGAAGATTTGTTTCATGGCGAGCCAACGTTGCTTGCAGTGACGCCAGCAGGTGTCACTCGCACTGAAACCACAAATCCCCCAGCGCCCACCACAGCCGAGCAAACAGCTTCGACCAACGACAGTAAAAGACACGAAATTAATGTTGGCAGTGCCTTGCCAACAATTTTGTGGTTAAACCGCACCCTTGCCGGTTTTTTATATCAGGTTGAAAGTCTGAGCCGATCGAGCTGTCCGATGACCGGGCCAGAACATCTGGTACATATTAATGACTATGAAGTTTTGGTCATTACCCCAAATGAAAAAGCCGAAACGGGTTATCAATACCAGGTTCGGCTTTGTGGTTCAGTTGGTTATCGCCAACCTGCGCCGTTGCCACCGCAATCGTAGCGGCGACGACTTTTAAAGTGGCGCAGTTGCCACAGCGTGTGCCTGTGGTTGAACTTGCGCACGCAGGATCATACGGTTGAGCAATGGACCAATGGCAAACATGAATATTGCTGAGCCAACGCCAACCCATCCCAGGACAGCAAACACTTCACCGTACAAGGCAAGAGCATCGGCCACCGGCGTTCCAACCGGCATCGATGCCAACGCGCCTAAACGACCGGCAAGAATTTCGCCAAAAGCCGATGCCAAGAACCAAACGCCCATCATGAGACTGACCACCCTTGGCACTGATAATGCCGTCACTGCGGATAAACCAATCGGCGATAATGCCATCTCGCCGATCACCAGCACCAAATAGGCCAGAATAAACCACCAAAAACCAGCCAGACCATTCGCTTCTGGGTTGAGTGCGGCATATTGCAAAATAAAGTGCGCCAGACCTGCCAATAACAAAGCAAAACCGAATTTTGCCGGTGAAGACGGGTTTAAACCTTTTCGATCTAACCACGGCCATAACCAGGCAAATGGAATCGCAAGCATAATAATAAACAAGGAAGCAACAAAGGTCAGCTGAGACGAATTAAACGCAAAACTAACAAAGCCTAAATCAAAAGTAGGGCTATTCATGACCCTGTCTGAATAGGCCAGCCAGCTGCCGTAGGTCTGTTCATACAGCCCCCAGAACACGGCAGAAATGGCGGTCAACACCATCAACATCACCATACTGGCGCGCTCGACAGCATTACATTCAACAAAAATAAATTTAAACCACCACACCAACAATGCAATCGTCAGCACCACTGCAACCACTTCAGTGGCGGTAATTTCTGCACCTTCGGCCATCCCTAACATTTGGCCTAGCGCGCCGAAGTTAATGGTGGTTTGCAGAATTTGTTGCACCGCAACCACGCCCACGACGGCTAAAACATAAATAAGCCATTCCCGAGGTAAACCCGCGACTTTTTCGCGCAAAAGTTCAGGTTTGGCAGGCTCGGCTTGACCATGTAGATGCTTAGCGCCGCCCACAAATACGACTAGCCCTAGTAATAAACCAATCCCGGCCGAGCCAAAGCCGTATTCCCAGCCGTAGGCTAAGCCAATCCAACCAACAAATAAGCTGGAAAATACCGCGCCTAAATTAATGCCCATGTAAAATAAGGTAAAAGCCGAATCACGACGTGGGTCCTGATCAATATACAAACGGCCAACGATGGTAGAAATATTCGGTTTTAAAAAGCCAACGCCCACCGCCACCAAGGCCAAGGATGCATACATCACCTGCAACGCGAGCTGATCGGCCCCCGCTTCGGCTGTTGCCTGGGTGCCTTTGTAAGCCATACCGAGCATGCCAACAGCCATCAAGGCACCGCCAAAGGTGACCGCTTTGCGCATCCCCAGATATTTATCGGCCAGCAGCCCTCCGACCACCGGCAAGGCATACGCCAAACCGGCATAAGTACCCAGTAAGATATATCCAGTTTTATCGGTAAATAAATGGTGTTGCGTCAGATATAAAAACAGCAATGCTTTTAAACCGTAGAAGGCAAATCGCTCCCACATTTCGGTAAAAAAGCAGACATATAGCCCTATCGGATGGCCCAGCCATTCACGCTGGACTGGCAATGCAGACACGGAAGTTGTCATAGAAATCCTGAATTAATTATTTTTAGTTATAGCCAAGGTGAGATGCCCTCAAGCAGCATTGTGCTCGGATCGTACCAAGGTGTTGGGTAACGGTTTACTATATCACGGAAAATTGTCTTGAAAAGTAAGCGCAGCTGATCAGAAACCAGCAGCGCAACAGCCGCAGTGTGTAGGTGTAAGCGGTTTCGAGCGAAAAGCTAAGGCGCAAAAAATACAGCGACCACCAACTTAAAAGCCAGTGCAACAGTATTAAAAAAAACCGAAACTTGCAGCGTTCCGCAGCATGGGTGTGAGAGGTTGGCAATGCAGCTGACAGTCAGTGCCCGTGACAGTGCAAAAGGTAGTGCTGGTTATCTGGCAGCTTGCTGATAAATCTTCAGTACTGCACTAATTGCTGCACTGCTTGCCGCACTAATTTGCTGCTCTGTTTGCCGCACTAATTGCTGCACTAATTTACTGCACTAATTTGCTGCACTAATTGCTGGTCTACTCGTTGGTCTACAGGCTGGGCAGATCTGCTTAGCCTGAAGCAATAATTCAGCATCATCACTGGCGGGTCATCGAACAGACTTCGGCTGTTTCGGCTTTATCAGTGGCAGAGTTTTCTGCAGCGCAAAGTTGTTGCTGGCGCCAAATAGTCAGCTGCTCTTGGTAATAATCCCAGACACAAGGGCAGCAACTGCCGCTGCCACAACATTCATTGCTGGCAGGGGGTTCAGGTTTTTCAAGCATTTTAACTGGCATTATTGGCGGTTCACTTCTGTTCATGGCATGCTGTCTAGGCACTAGTTTAGCGGGATTAAGGGTTACATGTCTTCTGCTTATTACCAACAAATCTGGCAAACCGTCCAACAAATACCTCCCGGAAAAGTTGCCAGTTACGGTCAAATCGCCGATTTAGCTGGCTTGCCGGGCCGGGCAAGATTAGTCGGAAAAGCATTAGGCATGGCACCTCAGGCAATGTCGATGCCTTGGCATCGGGTGCTGCGTAGTAATCTAACGTTAGCGTTTGCCGCCGGTTCGCCGCAAGCGTTATTGCAGCGTAGTTTATTACTGAGCGAAGGCGTCACCTTTAGCGGGCAACGCGTGGCCAAAGCCATGCGCTGGCAACCCGATTTGGCGGAATTATTATTCCAGTTGCAGTATTGATTGTGTTCAAAGCGGCACCGCGCTAGCACAGATCACCATATATTTGGCGCTGCGACAAACAAATAACACGACCGAAATTTAGCTGGCTGGCGTGTCGCTTTGCACATAATAACTGACCTGTGCCCGAGGATTCAGATACTCGTAGACTGCAGGCGGTAGTGCCGACGGTTTTAGTACTTTTTCGATGCCAAGTTTACCTTCTTCGAGGCTAATCACTGGCGCTTCCAGTCTTGGAATTTGCGGATCATAAACCAGAACGTTGGGGAATAATAAGTTGCTGCTATTGACCGACATCACTAAGCCAACCCGTTGATCGGTCAGCATCACCACGGTGCCGGGCGGATAAACCCCCATCATTTTAATCAGTTGCGCCATTTGTGCCGCCCCTAATTTGCCTTTCATGCTTTTAAACAAAAAAGACATCGCATGGTGCGGCGAACGGGCTTTGCTCGGATCGGCAGGATGGCATAAATTGTCAAATTCATTGACTACGGCCACTATTTTCGCCAGTTCATCAATCTCCTCCCCCTTGACGCCCGCTGGATAACCACTGCCATCGAGCATCTCATGATGCTGTAAAATAATCGGATAAGCAGCTTCCGGAAATGCTTCGGTTAACCGTAACAAATCGACACCGTACTTTGGATGAAGTTTTAATAAGTTGGTTTCAGGGGCCGTTAACGGCTCTGTTTTACGCAAAATTTGCGTTGGGATTTTCAGTTTTCCCATGTCATGAAATAAGGCGCCGATGCCAATTAGTTTGATTTGCTCTTCGCTTAAACCGAGACTTTTCGCCAGCAACATCGAAAGCACTGAAACATTAAGCACATGATAATAAATGCTTTCCTGCTCTTTTCCTGATTGCGAAATCAGATGCAGCACCAAAGCATCGGCATTAATAATGGTCTCAGCTATTTGGTTAATCAGTTCTGTCGCCTCATCGACCGCCTGCAACGGCCGACTGCCGATTTTGGCCATCACATTGCGCACTTGGACCATCGATTGGTCAAAAGCTTTTTCAGTTTTTTGAATTTGCCGCCGCTGATCTTTGGCTTGCTCGATACGGGTATTTTTCTCCCGCTCTAATTCATACTTGAGCTTTGCCGCTTGGTGATTGAGATCAATGGGATCTGGTGCAGGTTCAGGATTTGGCTCAATACTGCTTTTATCCGGGAAAAAATAGACAAAATCTAAATCCAACGTTTGAATAATGGCGATTTGTTCATAACTTTCGACTTTGAATTTATTCGAAATAAATGGGTGTTTCATCCAATTCACCGGTAATTGAATAAAAAAACCTATTTTGATCTGACTAGGACTAATTTTCGCTACTGACACCCGGCACCTTTCACATGATTGGCCTTCTCATTCGCTGATCGGCAGGGCTAGTTTAACAATACCGCAGGCAATTGTCTGTTTTGAAGCTCTGCAACTTTCACCACGTCAGCTGCAATGACCACCACGCAGTGCATTTTGGGTGTTAGCAACTGAGGCTAGCTAGCGATATGCTCGTTACCCTCAATACCCTCAATACCCTCATTGCTCTCAATACTTGCGATAGTGCTGATGTAACTCAAAAAAGTGGTCGATGGTAAAATCAGCAAACTGGGCAAAATGGCCATTGTCCGAAGTTCGATATAAACAAGATGGCATACCGGCTCTGGCAGCCGTTTGTAAATCAAACAGATAGTCACCGACAAATAACAATTGTTGGCAATCTAATTGCCAATGCTTGGCAATGTGCAGCAAGCCAGCAGGATCGGGTTTGGGCGCACAGTCCTGACGGGTGAGCACTATATCAACCGAAATCTGCAGGTTTTTGATACAAAGATCGGTCGCGGATTTGATATTGCGGGTCAAAATTGCAGTGGGGATTTGTTGCTGCTGTAGTTGTTGCAGCAATGCTTCGGCGCCCGGCATCCAACTGGCGCTGGCTGCGCCTTCCAGTTCAAACTGTTCAATGATGTACTGGGCATCAGCCACTTGCTCTGGATCGGTTAAAGTGGCCAGATGCTCGAGGATCGGCGTGCCGATCGGCCAACCTAAACGCTGACAAAGCAGCGAAAAATCCAATCGAGAATCGACTAAAGTGCCATCCAAATCAAAAATAATGCCGCGATGTGAACCTAATACGGCCATGTTGTTGTGATTACCTACGTTATGACTCATGTTATTGCCCATTCCAATGCCAGCGCCTGCTGTAATCATGCCGCACGATTATGCCATAGGCTGCAGAATATGCAGCCAGGCTTAGCCCAATGAATAAAAATCAATGTAAGAACCGGATTTTTAATCAAAATTTACCATAAAACACCTTCATGAAGACTACGCGTTATGCACCGCAGACATCTTATCTTTTTGCGGCGTGAACGCTGATTTTCGCCAATTTTTTAGATTCGACTTGCTGGCTGAATGTAACGCTATATACTGTACATAAATACAGTATTTTTATATAAAGGCTTTTGATGAGCACCGTGTCCGAACTCAAAGCCAGTGGCCATGTCTGGTCACTTCACGAGAATGTTCGTCCTACTGCATTATTAAGCACAGGCTTTACAAAGCTTGATCAAGCGCTGATGGGTGGGTTTCCGGCACACACTGTGATTGAACTACATGGCCCAACAGGCATTGGTGAGCTACGGCTACTGCTGCCTTGCTTAACAAGACCTTGTGCTCGCGAGCAGTTGCTGGTGATGATTAACCCCCCGCTGTTAATCGGCAGTCAGATGCTCCAAAACGCCGGCATTTCTATGGCACAAATGTTAGTGCTGCATCCAGCAACGGTGCAAGACGCTTTTTGGGCGGCGGAGCAATGCTTAAAAAGCGGCTGTTGTGGTTCGGTGCTACTGTGGCAACCCACATTATCCATCGCGCAGCTAAAACGCCTCCAACTTTGTGCACAAGAAGGGCAAGCCAATCTGTTTATTTTTCGCGGTCAGCAACAGTCACAGATATCGTTACCGGTGGCACTCAGCCTGCAATTAAGCCCTGATCTACAGGGCATCAAAGTTCAGGTGTTAAAACGTCGGGGTGGCTGGCCGGTAGCGCCAATACCAGTTGATATGACCGAGCGCTGGCCCAGGTTATCCATCTCTGACAACACCACCGCGACCACACACATCTTGAGTCAGACAGCCTAAGCGCAGGAGCAACATGGTCTCTTTATGGATGTACCTGCACTTTCCTGCTTTACAGCTCGATAGCCTGTTTTGCCAGCCGCAGCCCGGGCAACCGATAGCGGAGCCACCGCCGTTGTGCCTGTTAGACTCCGACACTTTATTAATCAAGCAACTTAATGCCAGCGCGACTCAACAAGGCATTAAAACCGGCATGACATTAAGTATGGCCTGTGCACTGTGCCATGAGTTACAGGTTTTGCCTTACCAAAATGAACTGGAACTGCAGTATTTACAACAAATTGCCGCGCAGCTGTATCAAATCAGTGCGGATATCGCGATGGACCCACCTTGTGCTTTATGGCTCAGAATTGAACCGATGCTGACACTGTACGGTGGTCTGACAGGGTATTTAACAAAGTTATCGCAGCAACTGTCGCCGCTACAGCTCAGTGTCAATATGGCAGTGGCAAATACTGCGGCAGCGGCAAAATTATTGTGTTTTAGCCAGCCCGGTTTTATCGGCTTTGAGCCTGAATACATACTGGCGGCGTTAAAAGATTGCCCGCTGCAACAAAGTCAGCTGCAAACATCAGCCTCAGGCAAAAAAATCTTACAGCAACTACAGTCGATGGGGCTGGTCAGTCTTGGCCAAGTGTTGGCGATCCCGCGGGCGGAACTTGGCCGACGATTTTCTGCTGATCTTGTGACAATCCTGGATGAACTCGTCGGCCAACGGCCCACAGTGAGCGAATTTTATCAGCCACCAGAACAATTCAGTCAGTCGCTGGAGCTGTTGTACCAGCTCGAACACAGCCCGCAATTACAAGCGCCGCTGGCTTATTTACTACAGCAGTTACAAAACTACTTGCAGCTACGAGATCAACATTGTTATCAGCTGCAGTTACAACTAGAACTTCGTGATCACCCTCCCTTACAGCTAAACCTGCAATCAGCCTGCGGCGAGTACCTACAGTCGCGCTGGTTGGTGTTATTCCAGCTCAAATTACAACAGTTAAAACTGCCAGCCCCTTTGTTAAAAATGCAACTCACAGCCAATCAGACGACTGCCCGTGATGGCGAGAATCTGTCGTTATTAGATGCCAAAGCGCAACCGGCAGTCAGCACTGCACTAAACTGTGAGCGAAACGCTGCACTAAACGCTGCACTTAACAGTGAGCTAAACAGTGATCTAAACAGTGATATAAACAGTGATATAAACAGTGCTCTAAACTGTGGCCTAAACAGCACCGCCCATCACTATCCGCAACACCAACAGCCACCAACCATAGCCACCGTATCAGTTGCTGATGTATTGCGCTTACGCTCTTTACTCACCGCTAAACTGGGCGCTGATCGGGTGCAACAACCTATATTGCAAGCCGATCATAGGCCTGAACTCGCCAATGGCTGTCGCGAACTGACGCCGATAAAAAATACCAGCGCAAGCGCATTTCGACACCACAGCGAGACTTCACAGCAGCAGATTGGGAATAGTTTTTTGCTGCGGCCAGCATTATTACTATCTACCCCCACCCCACTTCAGATGCCACTGCAATTATTGCCAGGGCTAGAGCGCATACAAACCGGCTGGTGGGATCAACAACCGATACAGCGTGATTATTACATTGGCCGCAATCCTGCGGGGCAGTGGTGCTGGGTTTTTAAAAATGCTTGTGGTTGGTATTTGCAGGGGTATTTTGCCTGATGGGTTATGCCGAACTTTTTTGTCAGAGCAACTTTTCTTTTTTAACCGGCGCTTCCAGTCCTGAGCAGTTGGTTAGCACGGCTGAAAGCTTGGGCTATCAAGCCTTAGCGCTGACTGACGAATCTTCGGTGGCGGGTGTGGTGCGGGCGCATCGGCAGATTAAACAACAGCAACTGGCATTAAAGCTGATTATCGGCGCTTTTTTTCAATACTCAGAGTCGTTACAACTGGTCTTGCTCTGCCCCGATCGCACCGCTTACGCCGAGTTATGTCGCATCATTACCAAGGCTAGAAGCCGGGCAAAAAAAGGGCATTATCAGCTGGAGCTGTGGGATTTAAAAAGTTGCCAACATTGCTTATTGCTGTGGCTACCAAGGGGTGACCATCAGCAAGACCAGCACTGGGCGCAGTGGCTGTTGAAGTATTTTGACGACAGATTATATCTGGCCCAGCAACGGTTGCTTAAAGACAATGATGCTGCCAGCCAACAATACCTGCAGCAGTTAGCCACCCGCTTTGGCCTCAAGTGCTGTGCGGTGGGCGCCGTATTAATGCACGACAGTGCTCAATTGCCGCTGCAACATGTGGTGACGGCTATTCGGCTAGGGACCACGGTGGCGAAGGCCGGTTTTGCGCTGGAAGCCAATGCCGAACGTTGTTTAAGACCGATCTCGAAGTTACAGCGATTATTTACAGCAACATTATTAG
>JBBKWN010000146.1:0-69931 GCA_037968955.1 Rheinheimera sp.
ATTGGGCGCCAAGTAATCTGGCTTCTGGTCTCGAGACAGTTAAAAAAGGCACCTTCGGTGCCTTTTTTGCATTCTAAATTCATGCAATCATCGGTTAAGGTCGCTGTGTTACCTGCAAGACCGTCCGCTGCATTAAACGAACTGTAAATAACGATTTGCCATTGAAGTCACCAGACATTTGTTGCATTGGTCTTTTAGCCACTTTGCCAGCAAAGTTTTTGCTAAAAAAATAATTTCTGCACGCTACTTATTTTCACACACATACAAAACGCCGCTCGCTCAGCTGTTACCGCAGCTGACTAGACGTCTAACCGGCGATTCATTTTCGCGAGGTCAATATTGCTTGACTAATCTATCTGGTCAGATGAGTTGCCAGTAAAGGTATTGGCGCGCTGCACAAAACTTGTTATAACTGAGCTGTGCAAACTTCGACCCGTACTGAGTTGCAGCGCCGTTCGAATCGTCAGATGCGGCTGCTCTGGGTGGTTTCGGTGCTGGCGAGGTGGTGATTCCACTGGGTGTGCTCAGTGGTACGATCAGCAAGTTATTGATTTGCATAGCGCGCTCTGCTCTTTAGAATGAGCGGCTTTTCGCCCTACAGCGCAAAGATTGGCAAATACAACTAAAGCCCACCGGGCTCAGCTTCAGGACACTCTTACCATGTCAGATTTCAGAGAACAAGCACTGCGGTATCATGCCGAACCCAAGCCAGGCAAAATCAGTATTGAGATCAGTAAGCCGGCTGAAACTGTAAAAGACTTAGCACTGGCCTATAGCCCTGGCGTGGCTGAGCCGGTCCGTGAAATTGCCGCCAATCCCGATGATGTTTATAAATACACTGGCAAAGGTAATCTGGTGGCGGTGATTACCAATGGCACGGCAATTTTGGGTTTGGGAAATTTAGGCCCATTGGCGTCAAAGCCGGTGATGGAAGGTAAGGCTCTGTTATTCAAAAGATTTGCTAACCTTGATTCGATTGACATTGAAGTTACGCATCGTACCACTGAAGAGTTTATTAATACGGTTGCCAATATTGCGGATACTTTTGGTGGCATTAACCTCGAAGATATTAAGTCACCGGAATGTTTTGAAATTGAAAAAGAGCTGATTAAACGTTGCAATATTCCGGTGTTTCACGACGATCAACACGGCACTGCCATTGTGACTGCTGCCGGCTTGTTAAATGCGCTGGAAATTCAAGGCAAAGAAATCGGCAAAGTGACCATAGTTTGTATGGGCGCAGGTGCAGCGGCGATTGCTTGTATGGAACTACTGATTAAATGCGGTGCAAAACGCGAGTATATTTATATGCTTGATACCAAAGGTGTTATTCACACCCGCCGAGAAGATTTAAACAAATACAAAACCTTATTTGCCAACAACACTGACAAACGAACTTTAGAAGATGCACTGGAAGGTGCTGATGTATTTGTTGGTGTGTCAGGCCCTGATGTATTGCCACCTGAAGCGTTAAAGTTAATGGCCGAGAAGCCAGTGATCTTTGCCTGTTCGAATCCGGATCCGGAAATTAAACCGGCATTGGCGCACGCGGTTCGGGCTGATTTAATCATGGCGACTGGTCGCTCGGATTATCCGAACCAAGTGAACAACGTGCTGTGTTTCCCATTTATTTTCCGCGGTGCTTTAGATGTTCGGGCAAGTGTGATCAATGATGAAATGAAAGTGGCTGCGGTGCATGCGATCCGTGGTATCGCCAAAGAGTCGGTGCCGGAATCGGTGTTGATTGCGTCACAAGTGGCGAGTCTGGAATTTGGCAAAGAATACATCATTCCAAAACCGATGGACCCACGTTTGTTACCACGGGTTGCCAAAGCGGTGGCCGATGCGGCAGTGGCTTCAGGTGTTGCTCGTATTGAGATGCCGGCCGGCTATATGCAGTCGTAAGTGTTGGTAAGGCGTCAATCGCCGGGTGTTGAGCGCTCATTGCACCAACACAACATCTGTGGCAGTTGTCGCCAGCACAGCCAAAAAGAAACCCGCCGATTGGCGGGTTTTTGCATACTGTTGATTTTGAATGATGGTCATTTTAAAACGAACACTTGAAATACAATTAAGTGTGTCAGTTTACTCCTCGTCGGAGTCTGCTTCCTGAATCACCGGAATGGCTTTACCCATGCTGGTCAGAATGTTACGTACTTCGACCGGGATTTGATGCGGGTTGTCTTTGCGCAAGTCTTCGTCGGCTGGCAGTGGCTGACCGGTAAATGCATGCAGGAAAGCTTCGCACAATAGCTCGCTGTTGGTGGCGTGACGTAAGTTATTGACTTGACGACGGGTTCTTTCATCTGTCAGCACTTTTAATACGTTCAGCGGGATAGAAACGGTGATTTTTTTCACCTGTTCTGATTTTTTGCCATGTTCTGCATACGGATGAACGTATTCACCATTCCACTTAGCCATAGTTGTACCTTGATTTGTTTTTAGTTGCGTCGCGCATTTTTATGCGTCGTGCTTTTTGGGCAGGAATTTTACTTCTTTATACGACGGGACACAAACAATGCGCAACAAATAATCACTATAGACGTCTAAATGTTTTGACTTCTAAGTTTTGTTGCGTATACTTTTGGACGTCTAAACGCCCATTTGATTTGGAGGTTAATCATGTCGACCCGCCATTCTGCAACTATTACTGCCCGTGCCGGTATTGCCCTAGATCCGGCCTATGGTTCGGTGGCACCGCCTTTGTATTTAACCTCTACTTATGAATTAAAAGCCTTCAAGCAGCCAGGTAAATATGATTACTCCCGCGCGAACAATCCAAGCCGTGATTTGCTCGGTGATGCGCTGGCGGAATTAGAAGGCGGAGCCAAAGGTCTCGTCACCAGCACTGGCATGTCTGCGTGTGTGCTGGCGCTGCAACTATTAACACCTGCTGACACCTTGGTGATCCCACATGATTGTTATGGCGGAAGTTATCGATTATTTGTCAATTTAGCCAATCGCAAGCAGGCGTTTAAAGTGGTGATTGTCAATTTTCAGCAAGACAATTGGGCGGAATTGGTTCGTCATGCCAAGCCAAAAATGATTTGGTTGGAAACACCGAGCAATCCACTTTTACAAATTACTGATATCAAAGCGGTGTGTACGCTGGCAAAAAGCCTATCGGCGCTGGTGGTGGTCGACAACACTTTTTTATCGCCAGTCCTGCAGCAGCCATTGTTGTTAGGTGCGGATATCGTGGTGCATTCCACCACCAAATACCTGAATGGTCATAGTGATATTGTCGGTGGGGCGCTGATCACCAAAGATCAAGCCATCGGTGATGAGCTTAAATGGTGGGCGAATTGTTTAGGCCTGACGAGCGGCGCTTTTGATGCTCATTTGGTGCTGCGTGGTATTCGTACGTTGTTACCAAGAATGAAAGCGCATTTGGAAAATACCGCGCTGGTGGTTGATTTTCTGCAGCAACAAAAGTTGGTGGCCAAAACCTATTATCCGGGGTTAAAAAATCATCCAGGCCATGCCATTGCCAAAGCGCAGCAGAACGGTTTTGGTGCGATGGTCAGTTTTGATTTGGCCGCTGATGAAGCTTATTTGCCCCTATTTTTTGATGCGTTGCAGTGCTTCACCCTAGCGCAATCATTAGGCGGGATTGAAAGCTTAATCTGTCATCCCGGCACCATGACACATGCTTCAATGGATGCTGCGGCACAAAAAGCTGCAGGAATGGGACCGACGTTAATTCGTTTGTCAGTGGGCATTGAAGATAGTCGTGATTTACTGGCCGATTTGGCGCGGGCTTTTGCCGCAGTAGCACAGGCGATGAAAGACGATGGCGTCGAAGGGTTGCCTTTAACTAAGAAGGCTGCAACAGCTGCGCCTGCAGGGATCGTCGGTACTGCAGGCATTTCAGCGCCAGCGACGCAGCCATCAACCGCGCAGTCGTGCAAAGTGCAGTCAGCAACAGCAACAGCGTCCGCAGAATTTCGTTTAAATCCGGCTCTGGCCGCTTTTTGGTGAGTGTCATGGCCGTACCATTTTCAATTGAACCAGTATTAACCGCGCAGTCTCGCAACGACCACGCTTCAGCAGTTGTTACCGCCGCGACCGTTGCCTCCACAGTAGTGGTGCATAAATTTGGTGGCAGTAGTTTAGCGTCGGCTGAGCGCTTTCATGCCGTCGCCGATATTTTATTGTCGCAGCCGCAAGCTTCGGCTTGGGTGGTTGTTTCAGCGCCAGGTGATACCACTGACGCCTTATTGGCATTACTGGAAACAGCTGCCGAGCCGCGGTTACTGCAGGAAAATTGGCAAGCACTTTCACAGCAATTACGGCTACTCGTCACTCGCACTTTATCGGCATCCACCGCCCCTTTGTTGTTGAATCAACTCAATAGCTGGCTGGCTGATGTGCCGGTTGCTGCGGTGTCTGGGCGTCACAATGATGTACTGGCGATTGGCGAAAAACTATCAACAGCGCTGTTGAGTCATTTATTGCAAGAACGTGGTCGGCAGGCATCAACGATTGATGCGCGTGACTTTCTGCGTTTAGAGGGGCAACAAGTGCAATGGCAGCAATCTGCCGAATTGCTGTTGTCGCTGATTACACCGGGCTATAACGTGGTAACCGGATTTATTGCCCGCACTACGGATGGCGACAGTATCACGCTGGGTCGCAATGGCAGCGATTATTCAGCAACAATTTTGGGGCGATTGGTCCAAGCGCAAACCATTAATATCTGGACCGATGTGGATGCTATTTATAGTGCCGATCCGCGCAAAGTTCCGTCCGCCCACGCTTATCGACAAGTACCTTGGGCGCAAGCCCGCACTTTGGCGCAGCTTGGCAATCCAGTGCTCCATGCCAAAACTTTAAGTCCACTGACTGACTATGCTGCCGAATTAGTGGTTCGCAGCAGTTATGAACCGGAACAACCGGGTTGTCGGGTCAGCCGCCAAGCTGCAATCGAAGTGCAATTTGTCACCGACTTGGCAGATGTAGTGCTACTGACACTGCCTAAAGCAACCAAAGTAGCGGCCCAGCAAGCGGCTGCGACATTGCAGTGCACTGTGTTTGCTGTGCCTAGCAATGAACAAAGCTGGGTCGTCGAACAGAAAAACCTTGATCAGTTATTAAGCTTTTTAGGCCAGCAGCACATTTATCCACGGGTGAGTAGCGCTCAGTATCAGGCGATTGCTTGGGTGAAACCTGCGGCCAAGCAACAGCAGCAATTATCGCTGCAAGCTGCCCACTGGCTGGAGCGGCAACAACCGGCTTGTAGTTTCGACAACGCTGAACTTGCCGTGTGGTTGTTTCAACCGGCGTTATCGGCGCGTGAATTGACCGAGTTTCATCAGTTATTATTACCGTCGAAAGTACGATTGAATGTGGTGGTGGCGGGCACGGGCAATGTCGGTGCGGAGTTTTTGGCGTTGTTGGCTCAGCAGCAGCAAGCTTTTTCCGGCCAAATTGAGCTCAAACTAGCCGGGGTGATAAATTCTAGGCAAGCATGTTTTAGCGATGAACTCACTGTCCACAACTGGCCACAACAATTGTTAGCGGCGCCCGCTTATCAAAAGCAGCAGTTACTCGATTATCTAACGGCGTTGCCAAGCCCCAAAGTGCTGATTGATATCACCCCAAGTAAAGAATTTGCCGAAGGTTATGTCGATTTTGTGCAAACCGGTTGTCATTTGATTAGCGCGAACAAACAAGGCGTGACCTTGCCTTTGGCACAATATCAGCAAATCTGCGCCGTGGTTGCCGAGCAGCAAGTGAGCTGGCTGGCAAATACGACCGTCGGCGCAGGTTTACCGGTGCAGCGTATTTTGCAAGAACTACAAAGCTCCGGCGATCATATTCATCAGATCAGCGGTATTTTTTCCGGAACTTTGTCGTGGTTATTGTGTAAATATGATGGTAGTGCGCCTTTTTCAGAATTTGTACAGCTGGCGCAGGCGCAAGGTCTGACTGAACCTGATCCACGAGATGATTTATCGGGCAAAGATGTGCAGCGAAAGTTGTTGGTGTTGGCGCGTGAGCTGGGGTTGACCTTGGATATCAATGATATCGAGTTGACGCCGTTATTACCCGTTGGCCTTGAACAGGGGAGTTGGCAGGAGTTTTGGGCGCAGCGCGACATACTGGACAATGCGCTTGCCACGACTTTTGCCACCGCCAAAGCAAACGGGCAAGTGCTGCGCTATGTTGCGACTTTAACTGTGACCCAGCAAGGGCCAACGGCGAATGTACAACTTTTAGCCGTGGCGCCCGATCATCCGCTTGCAGCCATTGTGGCTTGCGACAATGTGTTTGTGATTGAGTCTGACTGGTATCGGGCCAATCCGTTAGTGCTCAAAGGACCCGGCGCGGGCCGGTTAGTGACGGCTGGTGGCATTCATGCCGACTTAGCGATCTTGGCGCGTCAACAAATGGCGGAGGCTAAAGCGGCAAGGCATTCACAGGCGCAAGCTGCGGCTTGGGCGAATGAGCGGGCATAAATGACTGTGAACTCAATGATTGATGCAAAAGAAGGTTTTCATCACATCAATCATTTGCCTCAGAACTTTAAGCATTCATTGCAATGCTCAGGCTATAAAAGATGCGTTGGTAAACATACCGCGTAGAAAAATCAAGGCACCGTGAGTACCGCCAGCATTGATATAACAAGCCCCATCACACTGGAAAGCACACATCCGAGGTTTTAAAACTTAAGATCTGAAGCTACAGATTTGAAGCTACAGATTTGAAGCCAAGACTCGGACTGCGCAATCATCTCGATAAAACACCCGTACATCCCACCATTTCTAACAAAAAAACAAGTGAGCTCGGTTCAATCTTCGTTTTGCATCGATGCTCGTTACAATCTGATCGTTGTAAAGATAATGTCAGAAATTTGACGGTCACGCCGTTGCGAAGCAACGACTTGTTTGCGCTAACAGAACTCGACGTTTTCGTTTGTTGATTACTTGGCAGTGCTACAGGTCCTCCTAAAAATCAGCGCTTGCCGCTGTGACATCTTTTTTCCGCTGAATAGGCAGAAGCTTGCCATCATCATGATTCAAACAAATCTGACCAGATGTCGCCAAACAACGATTGAAAGTCGGCTCCCTCTAAAACAACAAAGCTTATCCTATTATATGCATTTAAATACAATGACTTAGGTGTGGGCGCTTCTGTGGCGGCGTAACTTTTGTCGGCGTTTTGCATTGTGTTTGGAGCAATCCAGCATATTTTTTCAGAAATATTTCAAAAAAAACGGGCCAAAAAATTGACTTTTCGTGTTGGCCTGATAGTTGCTTTATCAAGTTGTAAGGATTACTGAACCTGCCTCAGGAACGGGCGCAACGTGATGTTATTAAAAAAAGCATACAAACAAACTTACAACTTAGGGATTTACTCATGAAGTTATTCAATGCACAATCGGCTACGAAGCAAAATAAAAACACTGAAACTGCTACAACAGAAAATAAAGCATTAGATAGCAAAGTATTGTTTTCTAAAGATTTATTGACTGCAATTGCTGGTGGTATCAATGACAACAATACGTTTTGGCCGCCAGTGAAACCAAAATAATGAGTTAGAGTGAATAGAGCTAAAAATACCGCTAAAGATCTTTTTTGTTTGACAATCTGCATAGTGTCTTTGGCGGCTATTTTTTATTTTGATAGTGTTATTTATAACTATATTGCAACGTGTATAGCCATCTTCTTCGTTGGAATTTTCAGTCGTACGCGTCTAGAAAATCTCCCAATTTTAATATTTGTCGTTGCGGTTCAAGCACTTGAATTTATTGTAAGTAAGATACCGAATGAGGCGATGCTACTCAGATATACCTCCGTATCTTTGCTAGATTTATTGCTAGCTTTTTTTATCGTGCATTATCATAGAGATCCAGCGTTATATAAATTTTTTAAAGTAAAAGAACCTGCGATGCGCGTGCCGCAAGTTTATTTGCTGTCATTGGTGCTTACATTTTCCTCGCTCTTTTCTTTTTTGCTGGCCGCAGAAGTAATGTTTTATTACGTTGATGAGAATTTTTTTCAAGGAGCTATACCCTTCTTTCACAGCATTAGCGTCCCTGCGCAGCTTGCATCTATAATTTTGTTTGACTTAGCGATTTGGTCGATGTTGCTTAACCCAAATAAGTGGAAATTCTTGCGTAAAATTGATCAACGCTTCGATTTTTAAATGTTTATTCGACTGTCTCGTCGACGAAAGTCTGTCGCGAAATCCTGCTTTAAGCCCCTATTCTAAGTTATGCTAACAATCTGAAATCCAACCTCTTGCGGGAGTTGCATGTCTCATCGCGCTTATCTGTTTTCATTGCGCATCGCTCATGCGCTGCGCGAAACTGCCGTTGAAGGTTATCATCGCCAACAACTATATAAAGATGTGATGGCTGGCGTTAGCGTCGGGATTATTGCGATCCCGCTCGCGATGGCGTTGGCAATTGCCAGTGGCGTGCCGCCGCAATATGGCTTGTACACGGCGATTATCGCGGGTTTTATTATTCCGCTTTGTGGTGGTTCTCGGTATAGCGTGTCTGGGCCGACCGCTGCATTTGTGGTGATCTTGTATCCGGTCGCCCAAAAATATGGCTTGGGTGGTTTATTACTGGCAACGCTGCTTTCTGGCGGGCTCTTGGTACTCATGGCCAGCCTGAGGCTCGGCCGATTTATTGAATATATTCCCGAAGCCGTTACTTTAGGCTTTACCGCCGGGATCGCGGTGGTAATTGCAACATTACAAATCAAAGACTTATTTGGCTTGCAGTTGGCGAGCATGCCAGAGCATTACATCGAAAAACTCCAAGCATTGTTAATCGCGGCGGATACCGCCTATTGGCCGAGCGCCTTGGTGGCTGCCGTCACGGTGCTCACTATGTTGAAATGGTCAAAATTGAACACGGCAATTCCTGCGCATTTACCCGCCGTGTTGTTTGGCACCCTTGCCGCATTGGTCCTCGGTTGGCTGGACTTGCCGGTCGAAACCATTGGTAGTCGTTTTCAGTACACCGACGCCGCGGGGGCGGTAACGGGCGGAATTCCCGATATGTTACCGCGGTTTATTTGGCCTTGGCAGCAAGCAGGGGCGGATGGTGGGGCATTGATCTGGAGCTCGCAGATGGTTAAGGATCTGCTGGCGGCGGCTTTTGCCATGGCTATGTTAGGCGCCATTGAATCTTTGTTATGCGCTGTGGTGCTCGACGGTATGACGGGGCGGCGGCACAGTGCAAACAGTGAGTTATTGGGGCAGGGCATCGGTAATCTTATTGCACCATTTTTCGGTGGGATCACCGCTACCGCCGCTATTGCGCGCTCGGCCGCGAATGTAAAAGCTGGCGCACAGTCGCCTGTGGCGGCAATGATCCACGCGCTGGTCGTGTTGCTTGCATTATTGGTATTGTCCAAGTGGCTGGCCTTTTTGCCGATGGCCGCCATGGCGGCTTTGCTGTTGATGGTGGCGTGGAATATGAGTGATGCTGGTAAATCGCTGCATCTAATTAATACTGCGCCGCGCAGTGATATTTGGGTCTTTACGGTATGTTTTTCTTTTACCGTGTTATTTGACATGGTGGTGGCGATCACCTGCGGCATCATTTTTGCCGCGTTATTGTTCGTCAGGGAAGTGGCGGAAATGACCAAAGTTTCAGACGTCACTGACAGTCCAAAACTGGTGCCGGAAAAGTTGGCCGACGGGATTAAAGTGTTTCGGATCAGCGGACCGCTGTTTTTTGCGGCCGCCGACCGTGTGTTTGCTGAATTATTGTTGCTGAGCCACCAGCAGCATACCGTGGTGCTGGTGATGGATGGCGTCTCGTTGTTGGATGGTGGAGGTTTAGTTGCGTTGGACAAGTTTATTAGTGCTTGTGATGAGGCCGAATGCCAAATCTTCATGGTCGATTTGCAATTTCAGCCCCTCAAAACGCTGGCGAGAGCGAAAATTCGCCCGGTCGATGGTTTATTGGCATTTGCGCCAACGCTGGTAGAAGCACTAAAACTACTGCCGAAAAAGGCGCTGTCATGACAGGTGCGAGAGTAAAACCTCTGGCTACATTAAGCAGCGTAAACTTTACTCGGCGTGGTGTTGATGCAATTTTACAGTTCAGCGCATTGCAAATGGTCGTTTGGAAGGGGCAGTAGACTTGGTGTTACATCGAAAAAAGAGTCAATATCAGCTAGCCTTAGTTATACATGGTTGCGTTTTTCTGCGTTGTTGATGGGATGAATATTCAAATATAAATTCACAAAAACAGCATAAAAATTCTTGAAACTGCATGAGTGACCCAGTACACTGGCCGCAACTTTTCTGGCGTGGCCATTTCGTTTTTTTTGTTTTGGAGATAGACCCCTGATGTCATCTGAGATGCCAACCCAAACCCCAAATTCTTTGTCGGTGACGACTCATTCTGGTACTGCGATTAAAAGCGCAGTCTTAGGGGCTGCTGGTTATAGCGGTGCCGAACTTTGCGCGCTATTAACCAGAAACCCATATTTTGAGCTCTGTTTTGCTTATGCCTCTGCCGGCCGCAAAGCAGAGTCTTTTTCTTCGCTCTATCCTAGGTTTCAGCAACAAGTTGATGTTTTGGTTGAACCTTGGACCGACCAAGAAGTTAGCCGTATTCAAGGCAAAGTGGACGTTGCGTTTTTAGCGTTGCCGCATGAAGTGAGTGAAGAAGTGACGCCAAAGCTGATGGCTGCCGGCATTGTGGTCGTCGATTTATCCGGCGCCTTTCGCTTGCAGCAACCCGATTTATATCCAAAATTTTATGGCTATGAACATCAACATCCAGAATTATTGAATGAAGCCGTTTATTCATTGATGGAATGGTTAGATAAACCATTACCACAGCTAATTTCAGTACCAGGTTGTTACCCAACTGCTTGCACATTGGCGTTATTGCCGTTGCTTAAAGCTGGTTTAGTTGCCGACGACTGCATTCCGGTCATTAGTGCCACCAGCGGTGTATCGGGGGCTGGTCGCAAAGCGGCGCTTAGTACTTCTTTTTGTGAAGTCGGGCTCAATGCCTACGGTTTTTTTAAACACCGTCATCGCCCGGAAATTGAACAGAATTTAGGTCGTAAAGTGGTGTTTACGCCGCATTTAGGTAATTTTAAACGTGGTATTTTGGCAACCAGCGTGGTGACACTTAAAGCTGGTGTAAGTGCTGAGCAGGTCAACGCTGCATTTTATGATGTGTATGCCAATAAACCGTTAGTGCGGCTCACGGCAACCTCGCCAAATGTAGCGGACGTTGACGGTACCCCGTTTTGCGATATTTTCTGGCAACAGGATGGAGAGCAGTTAGTGGTGGTGTCGGCGATTGATAATTTACTTAAAGGCGCTGCCGCTCAAGCGATGCAAGCGGCCAACGTTAAGTTTGGCAAACCGGAAACCGCAGGTTTATTTGCCTTTGCAAAATCTGAACGACAGCAAGGAGCTGAGTAATGGATCAGTCTGTGAAAGCCGCGACCAAAACGCCATTGGTGTTGAAAATGGGCGGCCGTTTGTTGCAAGACAATCAGGCGTTGGATGCGTTATTAAAAGTAGTGGCCGAGCTTTCAAGCCAAAACCCTATCGTGTTGGTACATGGAGGTGGTGATCAGGTTGATAGTTGGCTCGCCACTTTTGGTTTCACCACGCAGAAAATTGACGGTCAGCGCGTTTCGCCCAAAGAGCAAATGCCGGTGATTACGGGCGCTCTTGCGGGGGCGGTGAATAGCCTGATGGTATCGCGGGCGCAGTTACAAGGTTTAAAAGCAGTCGGTTTAACTTTGGCCGCCGGTCATAGTTTAAAGTTTGAAGTGAATGAAAAACTGGGAGCTGTTGGTATTGCCAAGGCGAACGACGGTACTTTAGTGAATACTTTATTGCAAAGCGGATTTGTACCGGTGTTTAGCTCTATTGGTCAAAGTGATGCCGGTGATTTGTTAAACGTTAACGCCGATTTAGCCGCCGCCGCTATTTGTCAGCTGGTGCAAGGTCAGCTGGTATTGTTGACTGATGTGCCGGGTATTTTGGACGCCGATGGTCAACTTATCAGTGCCTTGGATAGCAAGGGCGCACAAGCGCTGGTCGACAGCGGGGTGATTAAAGGCGGCATGAAAGTGAAATTAGATGCCGCTCTAGAAACGGCCGCCGCACTGCGACGATCGATTGTTGTTGCCGGCTGGCAGCAACCCAATGATTTATTAAAGCTGATGCAACAGCAACCTGTTGGTACCTGCATCAGTGAATAGGGCAGCTTATCGGTATGCTGGCAAGCCCTCAATCCCATTGAAATCCGCTATAACAAAGGTCTGATCAAACACTGTCAGACCGATGGGCAGATTTCCCTTTTAAGGAAGCCGCAACGCGGTCGAGCAGTGTGAGTTATGAGTCAATTAAAACAGCTATTATGTTTAGCTGAACTGGATCAGAAGCAATTAGCAGGATTATTAGATTTAGCCCTGCAAATTAAACAACAACCGAATAAGTACTGCACCGCACTTAAAGGTAAAAGCATTGCTTTGTTGTTTGAGAAGCCGTCGTTACGTACCCGCGTAAGTTTTGATGTGGGCATCAGCAAGCTGGGCGGCCATAGTGTGTACCTCGATCAGCAAAATGGCGCCATGGGTGTGCGGGAATCAGTGGAGGATTTTGGCAGCAACTTAGCCTGCTGGACCGATGCGATTGTGGCTCGGGTCTATTCGCAGCAAAGTTTGATCCGGTTAGCGCAAAGTAGCAAAAAGCCGGTGATTAATGCGCTAAGTGACCTCTATCATCCGTGTCAGGCACTGGCCGATTTGTTGACGCTTAAAGAACAGTTTGGCGACTTATCGCAAGTGCATTTAGCTTACGTTGGCGATGGCAACAATGTTTGTCATTCACTGATGCTTGGCGCGGCTATTATGGGGATGACGCTGACTGTGGTGACGCCACCAGGTTTTGGTCCGGATGCACATGTGCTGCTTAAAGCACAAGCGCTGGCCCAAGCAAGTGGTGCGAAATTAACGCTTAGTCAGCATGTGTCATCCGCAGCAGGGGCCGATGCTATTTATACCGACACCTGGTTGTCGATGGGCAATAAAGCCGATCCAGTGACGGTTGAAAGAACCTTTGCTCCTTATCAGATTAATACCGCTGTGATGCAGCGACTGGCAGTGAAAAAATTTATGCACTGCTTGCCGGCGCATCGTGGCCATGAAGTAACCAGCGAAGTGCTGGACAGTGACTATTCCTTGGTGCTGCAGCAAGCGGAAAACCGCATGCATGCGCAAAATGCCGTATTAGTAAGTTTATTTGCCTGAGGCCGAACATGAGTAATGCAAAACAAAACGTGAAAAAAGTAGTGCTGGCGTATTCTGGTGGTTTGGATACTTCGGCCATTGTACCTTGGCTCAAAGACAACTATGACTGCGAAGTCATCGCTTTTGTCGCTGATGTAGGGCAAGGCGCAGAAGATTTAGCCGGTGTTGAAGAAAAAGCGCTGAAATCTGGCGCCAGCAGCTGCTACATCGTTGATTTACGCGAACAGTTTGTCAAAGAAGTGATTTACCCAACGCTCAAAGCTGGCGCCGTGTACGAAGGCCAGTATTTACTGGGCACCTCGATGGCGCGGCCAATCATTGCCCGGGCGCAGGTCGAACTGGCACTGAAATTAGGCGCTGATGCGCTGTGTCATGGTTGTACTGGTAAAGGTAACGATCAAGTGCGGTTTGAAGGTGCTTTTGCGGCGTTAGCGCCGCAATTAAAAGTGATAGCGCCTTGGCGCGAGTGGGAATTTAATTCCCGCCAATCGCTGCTGAATTATCTGGCAGAAAAAAATGTTCCAACCACCGCTACGGCGACCAAAATTTACAGTCGTGACGCCAACTTATTCCATATTTCGCACGAAGGTGGCGAGCTGGAAAACCCGTGGAACGAGCCATCCGACCAAGTCTGGATGTGGACTAAATCGCCAGAGCAAGCGCCAGATAAAGCTGAATACTTGCAATTGAGCTTCGAAAAAGGCGAACTTGTTAGCATTAATGGCAACGCCGTTGCCGCGATTGAAGCGATTGAGCAGCTCAATACCATTGGCTCTGAGCATGGTGTGGGCCGCATCGATATCGTTGAAAACCGCTTAGTCGGCATGAAATCGCGTGGCTGTTATGAAACACCTGGCGGCACTATTATTGTGGCGGCCCTGCGCGCGCTGGAATCACTAGTGTATGACCGTACTTCATTGAAATATCGTGAAGAAGTGGGTCTGGAAGTGGCGCAACTGGTGTATGACGGTCGTTGGTTTACTCCGCTCAAAGACGCTCTTTTTGCCGCATCCAATTCCCTGGCTGAACAATTGACCGGTGACATTGTGGTGAAACTGTATAAAGGTCAGGTGACAGTGGCAAAACGCCGCTCACCTAATAGCCTTTATTCAGAAGCTTTTGCAACTTTTGACGGTGATGAAGTGTATAACCAGCAAGATGCGGCCGGTTTTATCCGCCTGTATTCACTGGCCAGTCGTATTCGGGCGCTGCACAGCAAAGCGTAAGCTACAGCTGACACCGGCGCGCCGGACTGCTCTAAGGACAGGATCAGACAGCGGTTTCGGCCGCTGTTTTTATATTTAGAATTTAGGAGATGCATCATGGCGATGTGGGGCGGACGTTTTCAGGAAGCCAGTCTGGATGAATTCCGGGCTTTTAATGACTCAGTAAGATTTGATTATTTATTGGCGCAACAAGATATTGCAGCATCTCGTAGCTGGGCGATTGGCTTGGCCGAAGCCGGGATCATCAACGCGGAAGAGGCGAGTTTATTGGATGGTGCATTGGCGGAACTAGCGGCTGAAGTTGCGGCAAATCCTGAATTGCCACTGCAAACGCAGGAAGAAGACATTCATAGCTGGGTCGAAGCCAAGCTTGGTGAGAAAATTGGTCATGCAGCGAAAAAATTGCATACCGGTCGTTCGCGCAATGACTTAGTTGCCACCGATTTGCGACTTTGGAGCAAACTCAACGCTGGTTTGGTGCGTGATGCGCTCAAATCTGCGATTGGTGCACTCTTAACTTTCGCTCGCACCTATGATGGTTTGGTGATGCCCGGTTTCACTCATTTAC
This sequence comes from Rheinheimera sp., assembly GCA_037968955.1. GTDB lineage: Bacteria > Pseudomonadota > Gammaproteobacteria > Enterobacterales > Alteromonadaceae > Pararheinheimera. The sequence continues at coordinate 15,048 of JBBKWN010000146.1, forward strand.
AACGGGCGCAGCCGGTGTTAGTGAGCCACTGGGCGCTAGCGTATGTTGAGATGTTCCGCCGTGATTTAAGCCGCATCGACGATGCATTAAAACGGATGGATGTATGTCCATTAGGTTGTGGTGCGTTGGCAGGGACCGGCGTGTTGTTGGATCGGATGGCTGTGGCGCAGCGCTTAGGTTTTGCGGATGCGGCGCGAAATAGCTTAGATGCAGTGTCAGATCGTGATTATGTGGTGGAGCTTTCTGCCGCGGCCAGCTTGTGTTTAACGCACTTATCTCGGTTATCAGAAGATGTGATTTTTTTCTGCTCGGGTGAAGCTGGTTTTTTCAAACTCGGTGATGCCATTTCGTCGGGCTCTTCTCTAATGCCACAAAAGAAAAACCCGGATGTTTTTGAATTACTACGCGGCAAAACCGGCCGGGTGCTTGGGCATTTAGTCGCTATTTTACATGTGCTTAAAGGTTTGCCGCTGGCATACAACAAAGACATGCAAGAAGATAAACAAGGTTTCTTTGACCTGATGGCGACTTGGCAGCAATGTTTGTTGGTGCTGGCAACAGTGTTACCGCATTTGTCGGTGAATGCTGGGCAATGCCGCCGTGCCGCAGAGCTTGGCTACAGTAATGCGACAGATCTTGCCGATTATTTAGTTGGCAAAGGGGTGGCATTTCGGGATGCGCATGAGCTTTCTGGTGAGCTGGTGCTCAAAGCATCTGCGCAGCAAAAACCGCTCGAAGCATTAACGTTAACTGAGTTACAAGCGGTTTCAACATTAATTACGGACGATGTCTATGCCGCATTAACCATTGAAGCAGGTTTGGCCAAACGAGCGGCTTTAGGTGGTACCTCACCTGAGCAAGTAAGTCGGGCTTTGGCGGCTGCAGAGCAGTGGTTTGCTACTCAACTTGGTGAATAATGACGGTATGCAGTGCGAAGCGGTCTGTATCTGCCAAGCCAGAGCTGTGTGCCACAGTGATATAAACGAATTGCTAGGCAGGTATTATTGCAACTGGGCAAGTAACGAACTACAGCGCAGTTTCCGATCTGCGCCGTAGTTTTTTTTATAGGAAAAATGGTAGGTAGCATTTTTGTGGGTTAAATGACAATGGATTGATTTGTTTAACACGCTATGTTAGCTATTCGCTTGCTGAAACGGACAGCTATGACAGGGAGTGAGCGTGATGGTGGCTGAAGGGATGTTTAAATGGCTCGCGAAACTGCTCGCGATGGTCGTGATTTTCAGCAGCTGTTGTTACTTGGTACTGCTGGCAATAAACTGGCAAGATCAACCTGCTTCGCCAGCCAGTGTTAAGATGCAGCACATCCTGCAACAACGTGCGCAGGTGGCGGAACAAGACAATGGTTTTGTCCACTACCAGCGACAACAGCACAGGTTGCCAGCATTTTCGGCTGAATTCCTCAAGCTATATCAGCATTGCCAGCGGGCGACTTGTGCTACGGTGCTCAACGACGCGCAGGGCGAAATACCTGAACTGCTGCTGCAGCATCAGCCTCAGCTAGAATTTTACCAGCAACTGCTAAAATTTCCGGCTTGGCAAGCGCCCACAATAACAGACGCCACCACCATACCGGCCTATAGTGTTCTGACAAGAATGCAATGGCTGCAGATGCTGCACGTGTGGCATGCACTATCGCAGGGGCAGACCGATGTTGCCAGAACCTTGTTGCAACAAGACTTTACGTTCTTGCGTCGCCTGCTAATTTCAAACAGTCAGTTAATTGATAAAATGTTGACTGTTGCCGTGATTAAACAACATTTATATTTTGCGAATTCGCTACACCAGACTTTGATGGCGGAGCAGTATCAGCAGGTCATGCCAAACAGCTGGCAAGTCCCTTTTACCGCTGATGAGCTATCAATGCTACCGGTGTTTGCTGGCGAGTGGAGCTTTGGCAACAACTTGTTGTTGCAAAGTATCGAGCAGACAAAAAATGATGATATTCCCGTGGTAGAAAAGTGGCTCGTTGCTGTGTTGGCCAAACCCTTTTTCCAATCGCAGGACACCAGTAATGCGCTGGCTCGTAATTATCTGCGTTGTACAGCGCAGATATCATCTCAGACCGTCGAAAAGCCAGCGCATAACGGATTGCAATGGCTCTATAACCCTGTAGGTAAGTTAATCATTAGTGCCAATATGGACTATTGCCGGAACTATACCGAGCAGGTGCTCGAACTCGAACAGCTACGTCGTCATCTCTTTTCCGGCGCGCTATGACAGCACCGCTATTGCCCAAACAATAGCGGTGGAGTGTGTTTAAAAAATATCAATCTCTTCTGGTTTTTGCTGGTCTGCCGGCAGATCTAAGTTGTTCGGGCTGGCATATTGTGTTGGCTCAGTGCCTTGTTGGAAAAACTCAAAGCTGCTGCTGTTATCTGTGGCCTGGGTTAGTAAACCGGTTTTATTGTCAATTCGCACCGAAACAATACCCACCGGAGTTGGAGGGAATTTCTCCGGTAAATCAGCAAGTGCAACTTCTGCATAAGCTTGCCATGGTGGCAGAGCTGTACGGGCACCAGACTCGCCGCCTGATACTTGCTCTACGCCGAGATTATTGTTCCACGCAGTTCGGCCTAACACACTCTCAGCGTCATCAAAGCCAACCCAGCTGGTAATCACCAACTCTGGGGTGAATCCGGAAAACCACGTGTCTTTGACGTCATTGGTGGTGCCGGTTTTACCGGATAAATCTCGCCGTTTTAAAGCTTTTAGATTTTTTGCCGTTCCATCCCAGCCGTTGCCACCCCAAATGGCACTTTTCATGGCTTCGGCAATCAGAAAGGCGTTTTGGGCAGAAATAACTCTCGGCGCAAAGTTTTCTACGGGGCTGGTTGTGGTTCGAGTTTCAGTGGTTGGCACCGTTGTTTCAGTCGTCGCTGTCTCGACCGCTGGCGTCAATTCTTGGCTCAATTGGCCGTCAAACGCTGCTGACTGACAGTCTTTGCAGACTTTAAGCGATTGGTGCTCAAACACCAGATTGTTCTGATCGTCCAGAATTTTCGTGATGACATAAGGTTTTACCAAATATCCGCCATTCGCGAGCACGGCATAGCCGGTCGCCAATTCCAGTGGTGTTAATGAGGCAGAACCCAATGCCAAAGTCTGGTTGCGAGGTAGGTCATTTTTATGAAAACCAAATTTAGCTAAGTGATTGATGGTGTTATCAATACCAACACCGCTAATCAATCTGACCGATACCACGTTTTTCGATTTTGCCAAGGCTTCGCGCAAACGGATAGGGCCATCATAAACATCAGGTGAGTTTTTTGGTCGCCAGGCGGTGCCAGAGCCTGCATCCCATTCATGAATCGGAGCGTCGTTGAGCACCGACGCGAGTGTGTACCCATGTTCCAACGCCGCAGAATAAATAAAAGGCTTAATATTAGAACCGACCTGACGGTTAGCCTGAGTCACCCGATTAAATTGGGTGAGGCCAAAACTGTAACCCCCGACCAGCGCTCGCACGGCGCCGTCGTGCGGATCTAACGCGACTAAAGCACTACTGGCTTGTGGTAACTGACTTAACCGCCACTCGCCTTGCTGTTCACGTACATAGACCAACATGCCTGGCGCCAAGATTTGGCTGGCTAATTTGGGTGGATGAGCTTGTCGTTCGTTACTGATGTAAGCACGTGCCCATTTTAATCCGTCCCAGTTCAGCTCGACTTTGCGGCCACCGGAGATCATGACTTCGGCATGCCGGTTTTCCACCTGTGTAACGACTGCCGGTTGCAGCTTCTCTATAGCATCCTGCCCATCGAGATAGGCCAAAATCGCATCGTCGGACAGACGTTTATCTTCGACAAAACCAACGCTGCCGTCGGCATTTTCTTGTCGGGTAGCGGGCCAAACGACGGCAATCGGGCCACGGAAACCGTGACGTTCGTCATACTGGTGCAAATTCTGTTGTAATGCTTGGACCGCAGTGGCTTGTTGTGCAGAATGCACAGTTGTGAAGACTTGGAATCCTCTGGAGTAAGCCTCTTCTTCACCGTAAGTATCGACAATTTCTTTACGGACCATTTCCGCCAAGTAAGGGGCTGAGGCCGTGATTTGCGCACCGTGCAGTTTTGACACGATCGGTGCTTGAATGGCCTCGTCATATTGTTGCTGGGTGATATAGCCAACGGTCAACATTCGGCCTAACACGATGTTGCGTCTGGCTCTGGCCCGACTTGGCGAACGCACAGGGTTTAATACCGATGGCGCTTGCGGTAGCCCCGCGATAATCGCAATTTCCGACAGAGTCAGATCTTGAATGTTTTTACCAAAATAAACTTGGGCGGCGGCACCAACACCAAACGCACGTTGTCCCAATTCAATCCGATTGAGGTACAGTTCGAGAATTTCATCTTTACTCAGTAGCTCTTCAATATGAAAGGCCAAAAAGACTTCTTTTACTTTTCGGATGATTTTCTTTTCGCGACTTAAGAAAAATAACCGGGCTAATTGCTGCGTGATCGTGCTGGCACCTTGGCTATAATCGCCAGTGGTCGCGACCACAGTTGCTGCACGAAACACGCCGATAACATCAATGCCGGGATGCTCGTAAAAACGTGAATCTTCAGTGGCAAGCACCGCATGGATCAATAATTGCGGTATTTCATTGATTTTTAAAGGGATGCGGCGCTTCTCGCCAAATTGTGAAATAAGTTCACCATCTTGGCTAAAAACCCGCATTGGCGTTTGTAATCTGACATCCTTCAGTGTTTCAACACTTGGCAGGTCATCTTTTAGATACAAATAGCTGCCAAATATCACAGTTAGACCTGCGAGAAAGCAACTTAAGGTAATAATTACTAGTTTTTTAAGCCAAGACACTGAATCGCCCCAATTTTTGCTCCCATTTACTAAAATAGGCTGCTAGTATAAATTTATTAGCAGTCGTTCAAGCTCTTTAGTTACGTGTTAAAAACGACAAAGCTAAAAATCAAAACCATAATAATCATAAATTTGATACGGCCGCAGGAAGCTATGATAAATCGCCTGTTTCATACAAAAAACCCTTTAATTTTAGGGGTAGATATCGGTGCTCACACTGTAAAGGCTGTGTTGCTCAGTCAGCATGGCGGGCATTATAAAGTAGAAGCCTTTGCAATAGAACCCATGATTAAGGGCTCGATGAACGAGCGTGAGATCCAAGACATTGAAGCGGTTGGTAATGTCATCGGTAAAATACGCAAAAAAATTCCAAAAGCCGTTAAATTCGCGGCCGCTGCGGTGTCAGGCTCGACGGTGATTAGTAAAGTAATCTTTATGGATGCCGCATTATCGGATGCCGAACTAGCCAGTCAGATTGAAGTCGAAGCCGATAGTTTAATTCCTTACCCTCTGAGTGAAGTCAGCCTCGACTTTGAAAAACAAGACCTCAACAGTAATGACCCCTCCAAAGTAAACGTTTTACTGAGTGCCGCTCGCACTGAAAGTGTCCAGACTCGTGTCAGCGCGCTGGACCAAGGGGGATTCACGGCGCGAGTAATAGACGTCGAAAGCTACGCTCTGAGCCGTGCTGCAGAACTATGTGCCAAACAGCTACCACCCGACGCCAAGTCAAAATTGGTCGCGGTGGTTGATATCGGCGCCACGATGACATTATTGAGTATTCTCGAAGGTGATAAAACACTCTACACCCGTGACCAAGTGTTTGGCGGTGAGCAATATACCCGCAGCATCGTCTCTTATTATGCAAAGACTTATGACGAAGCTGAGCATGCGAAAGTCGCCAACGATTTGCCGCCAAATTATACCTTTGAAGTGTTAGCACCGTTCCAAACCATGTTATTACAGCAAGTGCGCCGTGGCATTCAGATGTATCTGACGACCTCCGGTCGCGATAATATTGATTATTTATTAATTTCTGGTGGCACCAGTTTAATCGAAGGTGTTGATAAACTGCTGACTGACGAACTGGGTATTCATACGGTTGTAGCGAACCCATTTTTGCATATGGAAACAGCGGCTTCGGTTGATCGCGAACTCCTCAATCAAGTCGCGCCGCAATTAATGGTTGCAAGCGGCCTCGCGTTACGGAGTTTTTCAACATGGCATATATAAATTTATTGCCGTGGCGTGAAGCGCAACGGAAACAACAACAAACCCAGTTTATGACAATCCTTAGTGTGGCTGGGATTTTAAGTTTTGGCGCTATTTTTGGTTTGAGTGCCGTTTATACGGCTAAAATTGAAGGACAGAATAGTCGTAACGCTTACTTGCAAGGTGAAATAACGATTTTAGAGCAACGTATTGTCGAAATTCGTGAGCTCGATGAGAAAAAGAAAAACCTGCAAAAACGAATGGAGCTGATCAGTCAGTTACAAAGCAGTCGAAACCTCGGTACGCAGATTATGGATGAGATTGCTTCAGTCGTTCCGGCCGGTGTTTATTTATCAAATTTACAAAAACAAGGCCCGTCATTGCTGTTAGTTGGTAAAAGTGAATCGAACAATCGGCTGTCCAATATGATTCGCTCAGTCGAAAGTTCGGAGCTGCTCAAAGAGCCGCTGCTTGAGTTCATCGAAGCGGGTAAAGATCAGACTCAGTTGTTGAGCGACTTCAAAATCCATTTGACGGTGCAGGGTTTTGAAGCGGTTCAAGGTGCAAAAAGCGGTACCACCGGTGCAGCACAGCCGGCGAAACCAGTCCCTGGAGCTGCGAAATGAGCATGAGCTTTAATTTAGACGAACTTAACAATCTTGATATGTCCGATATGGGCGCATGGCCGGTTGCTGCAAAAGCAATGGTGGTGGCGATATTGGTATTAATGATTGGCGTATTAACCTTCTTTTTATTGGTCGACGACCAGATCACGCAGCTGGAAATTTCCGAAGCGCATGAACAGGAACTACGGCAAGTTTATCGGATAAAGTATGCAGCGGCGGTTAATCTAGAGCTGTATAAAGCGCAAATGATCGAGATGGAACAAACGTTTTCTTACTTGCTTAAACAATTGCCAGCAACACATGAAACACCAGGCTTATTGGATGACATCACTTACGCGGGTACCTCGACCGGTTTAACTTTTGTAAAAATTAACTGGTTACCGGAAATTGAAAAAGATTTTTATACAGAATTACCGATAAAAATCGATGTACTTGGCGACTATCATCAATTTGGTAACTTCGTCAGTGAAGTGGCGAAATTACCTCGGATTGTGTCATTACACGATTTCTCGGTAACGACCGATAAAGACGATCGACTCGTATTTAACGTAGTTGCAAAAACCTACCGGTACAAGGAGGCGCAATAATGAAGCGTTCTTTGCCGGTGCTTTGTATCAGTTTTTTGATGCTGCAAGGGTGCTACGACGATTTGGGTGATATTCAACAGTTTATGGACACGGTGAAAAGCAGCACGCCGGCAAAAATACCGCCGTTGCCGCAAGTGAAAGAGTTTGTGCATGTCAGTTATAAATCGGCGCAGTCGCGCAGTCCGTTTAGTACACCAAGACCAGAAGCTGTGCAGGAAAAATATGCACAAATTCAGGATTGTTTAAGTCCTGATCCGGCGCGCCGCAAAGAACCACTGGAGAAGTACGCCCTGGATAACTTAAAAATGCGCGGTACTTTAGGTGATGAAAATGATATTTGGGCGCTGGTCGAAGCGTCAGATAAGACCTTACACCGGATTAGTAAAAACAATTACCTTGGCTTGTTTCATGGCCGGGTAATTCATGTTGATCCGGCTCAAGTGGAATTACTGGAACTCATTCCTGATGGTGCAGGTTGTTGGAAAGAAAGAACCACAGTACTGCCAATGGCTGAACCAGCAGCTGTAGCCAGCAAATAAGGTGTGCGAGAGAAGCATGGAAAATACAATTAAAACAATCAAAAAATTACCGGTGAGTCGTCGTTTGCTGCTCGGGATCCTATTGCTATCTGCCGCGCCCGCGATGGCGGTACCGTTACTTTATGATGTGCGGTATAACCCGCTGAGTACTGGCGAAACTGAAATTGAATTTGTGTTTGATGAAGATTTGCAGGCCGAGCCAACAGTTCAGGTTCTCAATGAGCCATCTCGTATTGAATTGACATTCGCAGAAGCAGACTACGAAGAAAAATTAGCCAATATTGAGATTGATAAAGCAGGTGTACAGCGAGCGAAATCGGAATTTTTTAAGGAAGGTTTTAAAACCTCGGTTTATCTCGATCATTTAAAACTCTATCGTACCCGTGTCAAAGGCAATGTATTTTATCTGCAGATATCTGACAATCCTACAGATTCCACGCCAGGTCAGACTGCTGACGTTGCACCTACATATATCAATAAAGTAAATGCCATTGATTTTCGTCGTGGTGAAAAAGGTGAAGCGCGGGTTTTAGTGTTCTTAAAAGAAAATACCGCCGCGGTGGATGTCTCGGAAAAGCTGGGCAAAATTATTGTTGAATTTCACAATACCGATATTTTGGACGAGTTATTGTATCAGTTAGATGTAATGGATTTTGGCACTGTGGTGAAAGGCATTGAAACCTTTAAAGAAGGTGCACTCACCAGGATGGTGATTGAACCCACTTCAGCTTTTAAATTTAACTATCAGCAAATTGACAATATTTTTAGTTTGTCGGTCGAGAAAGATGCCTCTGCCGTCGGTTTTATGGCGGGCGGTAAAGAGTATAAAGGCCGTGCTATCTCATTAAACTTCCAAGATATTCCGGTGCGGACGGTATTGCAGATTATCGCCGATTACAATGGATTTAACTTGGTCACCAGTGATTCGGTAACCGGCAATATTACACTGCGACTCGATGGTACCCCTTGGGATCAGGCGCTGGATATCGTGTTAAAAGTGCGTGGTCTGGACAAGCGGATGGATGGCAATATCTTAATGATTGCGCCGACTGACGAGCTGGCCGAACGGGAAGCGAAAGAGTTACAAGCGCGTAATAAAGTGGAAGAGCTTGAAGCATTATATTCAGAATTTATTGCCATTAACTACGCTAAAGCGGCCGATATTGCCAAGTTATTGAGCAATAAAGACGCATCATTGTTGACGGCTCGTGGTGTTGCTTCAGTCGATGACCGTACCAATACCATCTTGTTAAAAGATACCGCCAAAGCCATCGAAAACGTGCGTCGATTAATCGAACGTTTGGATGTGCCAGTGAAACAGGTGTTGATTGAATCGCGGATGGTGACGGTTAAAGACAGTGTGGCGGATGAACTTGGGATCCGTTGGGGCTTTAACGACCAGCAAAACACCAAAGGTGTCGGTGGGTCGTTGGCAGCGGCGAATGCACTGGCAAATGGCCAAATCCCAAGCTTAGATAGCGGCGACCGTTACAATGTCAATTTACCCTTGAACAGTGCATCTGCTGGCCGGATTGGCTTTCATATCGCTAAATTAGGCGACGGCACCTTGATTGACTTAGAGCTGTCAGCGTTGGAAGAAGAAAACAAAGCCGAGATTGTGGCTTCACCAAGAATTTCTACGGCCAATCAAAAGTTAGCGCGAATTGAGCAAGGTGTGGAAATTCCCTATGTGCAGTCTTCATCGAGCGGTGCAACGACGGTAGAATTCAAAAAGGCGGTGTTGAGTTTAGAAGTGACTCCGCAGGTCACTCCAGATAATAAAATTATTCTTGATTTAATTGTCACGCAAGATACCGAAGGTAAAATTGTACCCACGGCGACCGGTAATGCAGTTGCGATTGATACCCAACGGATTCAGACGCAAGTATTGGTGGAAAATGGCGAAACCATCGTCCTTGGTGGTATTTATCAGCAACAAACTATTAATACCGTGCAAAAAGTACCGTTCTTTGGTGATATTCCATACGTCGGTGCACTATTTCGTCGTTCTTTGGATAAAACCGAGAAGAAAGAATTATTGATATTTGTCACACCGAAAATTCTAACTGAAGGTCAATAGCTATTCTGCGCTAAGTGATTGGGGTTCAACAGGGCCCCAATAAATTTAGCTTGCTAAGCTTGCGGCAAAACTGACATAATTCAGCGCTTCAAATTTTCGTGGGAGCTTTTAGGTCCTGACATTAACCCTCATTTAGTTAGCTGATTAGCATTACGACATATGGCAGAGAAACGAAATATCTTCCTTGTTGGCCCTATGGGCGCAGGAAAAAGTACCATTGGCCGTCATTTAGCAGAAATGCTGCATCTCGACTTCTACGACTCAGATCAAGAAATTGAGCGCCGAACTGGTGCTGATATCGCTTGGGTCTTTGATCTGGAAGGAGAGGAAGGCTTTCGGGTACGTGAAGAAAACGTCATTGAAGATTTAACTGAACTCCAGGGTATTGTACTTGCCACAGGTGGTGGTTCAGTAATGAGCAAAGAAACCCGCAATCGTTTGTCAGCACGCGGCATCGTGGTCTACCTTGAAACTCCAATTGAGAAACAGGTAGCGCGGACCCAGCGCGACAAAAGACGTCCTTTATTACAAACCGAAGAAGCTCCGCAGCATGTTTTGGAACGGCTGGCGGCAGAACGTAATCCGCTGTATGAGGAAATCGCTGATTTCACCATCAGGACTGACGAACAAAGTGCCCGTTCGGTAGCAAATCAAATTGTTGAACAACTGGGTTTTTAATTTTTCCAGCTAAAGGGGGCTGTCGATGGAAAAAGTTGCCGTTCAACTTGGCCAGCGTAGTTACCCAATTGTCATTGCGCCTGGTTTATTGTCAGGCGCAGGGCAAGTGCCGGAGCTCCAGACACTTTGGCAGTTCAAAAAAGTAGTGATCCTTTCTAATCCCGTTGTTGCTGCGCTGTATTTGCCGCAGCTGCGATTGTTGTTCGGGCAGCAGCAACAGTTTGAGTTGTTGTTACCGGACGGCGAAGCCTACAAAAACCTCCAATCCTTTGACCAAGCCAATACATTCTTATTGGAGCACGGGGTAGCGCGTGACGCGTTATTAGTGGCACTTGGTGGCGGCGTCATTGGTGATTTAACCGGTTTTGTCGCGGCGTGTTATCAACGTGGTGTAGCTTTTGTGCAAGTTCCAACCACCTTGTTATCACAGGTTGACTCGTCGGTTGGCGGTAAAACAGCCATTAATCATCCTCTGGGTAAAAATATGATTGGCGCTTTTAATCAGCCACTTGCGGTGTTGATTGATACGTCAGTACTGCAGTCGTTGCCCCCGCGTGAATATGCCGCCGGCATGGCTGAAGTGATCAAATATGGTTTACTCGGCGATGCCGATTTTTTTCAATGGTTAGAGCAACAGCAAAATGCGCTGGCAAAGTTGCAAGAACCACAGCTCAGCCAGATGATTAAGCATTGCTGTCAGATGAAAGCAGACATTGTCAGCCGCGACGAAACTGAGCAGGGTGAACGGGCCTTGCTCAACCTTGGGCATACGTTTGGGCATGCCATTGAAGCATGGCTAGGTTATGGCGTGTGGTTGCATGGGGAGGCTGTGGCTGTCGGTATGATCATGGCGTTTGAGCTGGCTTTGGCGCGTGGCTGGATTGATACCGCTACGGTTAACCGAGTGCGTCAATTGCTCATCGCTTTTCAGTTGCCTGTGCAGCCGCCGGTTGGGATGCATATCAAAGATTTTATGCCTTATATGAAAACCGACAAAAAAGTCAAAGATGGCCGTATGCGGTTTATCTTGCCTCAAACGCTTGGTGCCGCCATTATCGCTGATGACGTTACTGAATCAGAATTACAGCGGGTTTTTGCCGGATAATCATGTCGAACTTACAACAAAAATTACTAAAAATTCAGGGTTTATTACCTTCTCAGCGCAGTTGGCTGGAGCGTTTGGTTTTTCAACTGGAGTTTAATCCTTATCAGCTGATCCATATGGTGGGTGCTGCAGGGGCTGGGAAAACGACTCTGTCATTGGCTGTTGCTGATTTATTGTCGAACGAATTTAATCTGGCATTGATTAAAGCTGAACCCCAGTTATCTGCCGCCAATGTGCGTCAACACGTCATAGAGCATTGGTTTGGCACCTGTAAAGATCCCCACCGCACGTTATTACAATTGGTCGGTGACCGCCAAGTCACCGAGCCATTGGCACTGATCATTGATCAAGCAGAACAATTGCCGGTCGAATTATGGGCCGAACTGGCTGAGATTCCGTGTCTGGTGATCGCCGCGACCGAACATGCGGATGCGCATGCTGAGCTGAATTTACCATTGCCTGCATTGACCTTAGTCGATGCTGAAATTTTACTAAAAGACAATGAGCTGAGCACATTGAGTGTCGCTGACCGATTGGATAACGCCGCGGGCAATATCCATGTCTTATTAGACCCAAGTGTAAAACGTCAACTGCAACCGGCAACATTGGACTTGAAACCTGCATCACTGGCTTATCCGCTGACCGTGTTTGCCACTGGTATGTTGGTGATTGGAGCCGTGGTTATTTTTTGGCTTTGGACTGAGCAGCAACAACGCCCGGATGACTTAGGTGCGCTTACCTATTTGCCTGAAGAGCAGGAAGTGCCGACGGCATTGCCGACCACGCTCGCACCTCCTCCTACGAAAGCGGTGGTCGAACAGTTGGTTGGTCAGCTTGAACGAGTGGCCAATAAAACGACCTCTTCAGCGGCCAGTGGTTTGGCAAAGCCGGTCGATTTTTTCGGGCAAGAGCGCGCGCAAACTGCTGATGTTGTCGACAGTACTGATGTTCAGGACAGTACTGGTGTTCAGAACAGTACCGATGCAGGAGCAAATACTGAGGTTGCAGAGTCTAGTGCAGTTCCACAGTCGCGAACCGACCAGCCAAAACCCGCAGCAGCGCAAGAAAGTCAAACCACAGCATCAACCACAGCACAGGCTATTGATGTGACTGCAGCTGCAGAAGAGCTTCGTAAAGTACCTGATTTATCACAATCTGCAGAAGCAACTGGCGATACAACCGCCATGGTTGAAAGCGAAGTTTCAGTTGCAGAACAGATGGCGGCAGAACAGAAAAATGTAGCCACTGTGGTGCAAGCGCCTGAACAAGATTTGGCTGCTGAAGCGCAAGCGGAGCTTTCGACTACCGGCAACAGCCGAGGTGGCTACCCCTATGCTGAATCTGATTTGTTGTCGATGTCTGGTAAGGCGGTGGCTTTACAACTGGTTGTGCTGTCAAATGACCGTGCCTTAAAAGATTTTGCTATCCGTTTTCCAGCGCTGGAAACCTACACTTATCAACGTCAAAAAAATGGTCAGCGCCAACTGGTAGTCGTATTAGCACCGTTTGCCGACAGCACCGAAGCTAAGGCGCAAATTAGTCAGTTACCGCCGGCATTACAGCAGGCTTTTGTAAAACCGTTAGCCGATATTCACAGCGAAATCAGCATTCAATAGTCAGGTGGCGTTAGGTTGAGCAAAATAGTTACCGCAAAAAAGCAACGGGCATTTTTGAAATGGGCTGGTGGAAAATTTAATCTGGTCGAGGCTATTTCCGGACATTTACCGGCGGCTGATGTGCTGGTCGAGCCGTTTGTGGGCGCTGGTTCCGTATTTTTAAATACCCACTACTCACGATATCTATTAAATGACATTAATGCTGATTTGATTCATTTGTATCAGTTTTTACAAAGCAAACCTGCACAGTTCATTGCTGATGCCAGAATGTTTTTTACTGAAAGCCACAACGACAAAGCCAGCTACTTGGAAATTAGGCAGCAGTTTAATCAAACCAGCGATCCCTATTTGCGGTCATTGCAGTTTTTGTATCTCAACCGGCATTGTTATAACGGGCTTTGTCGGTACAACCAATCGGGCTTGTTTAATGTGCCTTTTGGTTCATACAAAAAACCGTATTTTCCAGAGGCAGAGTTACTGGCGTTTGCCGAAAAAGCAACACGGGCCACTTTTGTCTGTTTGGACTATCAACAACTTTTCGCCCAATTGCCAAAAGGGGCGGCGGTTTATTGTGATCCACCTTATGTGCCACTATCGAAAACTGCTAGCTTCACCTCTTATGCTAAAAACAGTTTTAACCTTGATGATCAGGCCGATTTAGCAAATTTATCTGAGCAAGCCATGGCGCGTGGTCATGATGTATTAATTAGCAATCATGATACCAGCTGGACCCGCAAGATTTATCAGGGTGCTGAACTCCATTCGATCCAAGTGAGTCGTTCAATTAGTCAAAAAGGCAGTACCAGAGGCAAAGTAGCCGAGTTATTTGCACTTTACCGCGCTCCTCGAAAATGAGGTGATTGATGGTTCTTTGACGGCGTCGGTGGTGATGTGACTTGATGTTCTGAGATGGTTTGTGTTCGAGATTTTTTAGGATAAAACCACTGACACGACAAACACGAGCGCTGCCACGAATAGAATGGTCATCACGATCCCGACAATGATATAGGGCAGAGGACTTTGCGAATTGAAGTCTTGCTGGCGTTGTTGTTCTGACTGAACACCGATAAAAGCGCCGGCAACAGCTTTGAATATTTGTTTGAGGTTGGGTTTGTTACTCATGCCGCTGGTTTAGCGTGAAGCCTGCTGAGTAATTCAAGCAAATCAATAAAATGAAACTGCACCGAACTGCTTTGCCCTCGAAACCATGACAACCAGCTGGTTTGTGGCGCTAGCGCACAATGCACCGAAAAACTTTCAACACCATTTGCAGCGACGACCACGGTATTGACACAGCTGGCCGCAGTTTGCGTCTGATCTTGCTGTGACAGATAAAAACCTACTGACAAGCAGAGCATTAGGGCCGCGGATTTTACGAGTATGGTGGTTTTCATTACAGTCTCAGATCCATCAAATGACTGTTCGATAATACCGCAGCGCTGTCTTTAGAACAAGCGCTGCATCGGTATTGTCCGCGCCGTGGTAAGTGCCTTGTCGTAGATGTGGCACCCACCGCGGCAAGTCGGAGATTAAAATGCTTTGGTTAGGCTAAATATGACTCGGCCGTCACACAAATTGCATTGCGCTGAGCTATCGATATCGGTATCTGCATATTTCAGTGACAGAGTCGTCCCCATCCAGTCGGTGCTGGCTTGGACACTCCAATCAATATAGCCCTTGCCAGAAACTGGCCCTGCGGCTAAAAAAGTAGCGTATTGCGTATTGCTATCAAACTGGTTGTAGCCAAGGTGTAATTGTAAGCTCAGATTTTCTACCAATGAGTAATTGTAATCTGCTGAATAATAGTAATATTTATCAACATCAGTGCCAAAATAATCACTTGAATAGGCTAAGCCTAAAGTGAGGTCTTGATAGATAAATTTACTGTACAGTTCGACAAAATTAAACTGGTCGGTATTGTTGTCACCATTTGGGTAACGGTATTGCATGATCCCAAGGTCTGTCGACCATTCTTCTGAAAGTTTACCGCTCCAGCCTGCCAGAATATCGAGTTCCATCGACCCTTGGCCAAAAGTAATATTAGAGCCCCAGGCTGACAGATAAAAACCTGAGTCATCGGCTAAGGTTAAGCCACCCTGTAATGCCATGCCTTCATCCGTTTGCGAAATACCGCGGAATAAGTAGTCCGAAGTGAGCGTTAGACTACCGGTTAAAGCAGTTTCGGCTTGTACCGTCGAAGCGGCGAAGCCGAGGCTCAGCACTAAAGCGGCGCAAATTTGTGGCGAGTAGTTTTTTAATATACATCCTGCGGTTGTTTTCATGTTATTTGCCCTTCTCTGAAAGTATCGTTAAACACTATTCCATTTCTGTGCCAGTGCAAAATATAGTTTTATTTCAATTAGATAGTGTATTTTTGCTTTTTTTTAATTCGGAAATGCGCGAATTTGGTGCATTTTTGCTTGTTTAATGGGCAGAAAGCCGTGGCCTAAAGGCTGCGAAATTGAGTGAAATCAGTTACATTGTGCGCTTTGTGCTTGTGATGGAGATTTGGTTGATGCAACCTTTTTGGATAGCACCCTCAATATTGTCGGCCGATTTGGCAAGGCTAGGTGACGATGTCGCCCATGTGTTAAAAGCCGGTGCCGATGTCGTGCATTTTGATGTGATGGACAATCACTATGTTCCCAATCTGACATTTGGGCCTATGCTGTGCAGCGCACTGCGAAATTATGGCATTACGGCCCCCATCGATGTGCATTTAATGGTTGAACCGGTTGACGCATTAATTCCGCAGTTTGCCAAAGCGGGTGCCAGTATTATCACTTTTCACCCAGAAGCAAGCCGTCATGTCGACCGCAGTTTGCAGCTCATCCATGAGCATGGCTGTCAGGCGGGTCTGGTGTTCAATCCGGCGACCCCTTTGAGCTATCTAGATTACGTCTTGGATAAAGTCGATGTGGTGTTGTTGATGTCGGTCAACCCAGGTTTCGGCGGCCAGAGTTTTATTCCGGCAACATTGGATAAATTGGCGCAAGCGCGAAAAATCATCGACCGCAGTGGTCAGGCTATCCGACTGGAAGTCGATGGTGGGGTGAAGGTGGAGAATATCGCCGAAATCGCCAGCGCAGGCGCTGATATGTTTGTCGCAGGTTCGGCTATTTTTAGTCAGCCAGATTATGCCACAGTGATTGCGGCAATGCGGGCGGAACTGGCAAAAGTGAAGTGTGGATAACGTTTGCCAACCATCAAAGGTTGCTGCCAATTGTATTGCTGCACGGTATAATCGCCGACCATTTTACCGATAGTAGGCTCGAGTTTTGCTCAATGCCACCAGCTATTGGTCATAGTTTTGAACACAATCAGGATTTTTCATGACAACAACTAATCAGGCCGCAAAGCCAATCGTCTTAAGTGGTGCGCAGCCTTCCGGTCAGTTGACCATTGGTAATTACCTTGGCGCATTGCGGCAATGGGATCGGATGCAGGATGCTTATGATTGTTTGTATTGCATTGTCGATTTGCATGCCATCACGGTGCGACAAGAGCCCGCGGCACTGCGTAATGCCTCACTAGATTCGCTCGCCTTGTATTTGGCCTGTGGTATTGATCCCGCCCGCTCGGCGATTTTTTTACAGTCACATGTGCCGGAGCACAGCCAACTGGCGTGGGTACTGAACTGTTACACCCAATTTGGCGAATTAAGCCGGATGACGCAATTTAAAGATAAATCTGAGCGCCATAACAACAACATTAATGCCGGTTTGTTTACGTATCCAGTGTTGATGGCGGCTGATATTTTGTTATATCAGGCCAATCAGGTACCGGTCGGGCATGACCAAAAACAACATCTGGAATTAGCCCGAGATATCGCTACGCGCTTTAATGCTGCCCACGGCGAGATCTTCACCGTGCCAGAGCCGTTTATTGCACCAGTGGCGGCACGAGTGATGAGTCTGCAAGAACCCACCAAGAAGATGTCTAAATCTGATGAAAACCCATGGAATTTTGTTGGTTTGCTCGAAGATCCAAAAATGATTAGTAAGAAATTCAAAAAGGCGATGACCGACTCACAAGATCCACCACGGGTGTATTTTGATTTGGCGGAAAAACCAGGCGTTGCCAACTTACTGAGTATTTTGTCAGGTGTTACCGGTAAAACGATTGAGTCGCTCGTGGCAGAATACGAAGGTAAAATGTACGGCCATTTAAAAACAGATGTTGCTGATGCCGTCGTTGCCTTACTGGAACCGGTGCAGCAGAAATTTATTGAATTACGCCAAGATCAAACGACTTTAGATCAGGTGATGCGCGCCGGTGCTGCCGAAGCGCGACGCCGTGCTGCCGTGACCTTGGCAAAAGTAAATGAAGCGGTTGGTTTTGTACTGCCCTAATAAGCCATTGTTCGAGTTTTTTAGCCGCAGCGCTCAACGTTTGGGTGACTGCTGCGGTGATTGTTAACAAACCGCTGGTCGCTACTCAGGTTTTTTCGTTTTATCCCACACCTTGGACTCGTTGCCGTGCCAAAGCCGCAGAATATTTTGCCGATGTCGAAAGATGATTAAAATGCTTAACATTGATACTGGAATTGTATACAACGGCTTGATAAACCAAGTGAAAATGGGGGCTAGGCTGACAGTTACCACGGCCGCAAATGACGAATAGCCGGTGGCGCCTACCAGAATAATCCAGGTCGCAATTAACAAACCGGCTAGGTCAAGGCCAATCGGCAGCATGGTGCCTAAGGCGGTAGCGACGGCTTTGCCACCTTGGAAACCAAAAAATAATGGGTAGATATGACCAAGGCAGGCGCAAATGGCAATCATGCCCAGATAAAAGGCCTCAATGCCGAGAAAGTAGGAACCCCAAACCGGGATAGTGCCTTTGAGTACATCAAACACCAATACGAGTGCGGCGGGGGTGGAACCACCAAGGCGCAGAACGTTGGTTGCACCAGGATTCCCTGATCCATGCAGCCTGGGATCCGGCAAGCGAAACAATTTACTGACAATCACGGCCGACGAGACCGAGCCGCAAAAATAAGCGGCCATCATCATCATACCGATCACGGAAGTCATCAATGGATTTCCTCAATACCAGGTTTTGCGTTAATATCGCCTCGGACTCAGGGCTGTTGGTCGTTAGCAGAGCGCGCTGATTGGATTGTTCAGCAGAATCTTTGACCGGTATTACAGCATCTGGCGCGAGCGGTCAGATTATAGACTTTTTAGTTATTTGCCTATCCGACCAGCCGATCCAAATCAAAATATAACGCAACGCGGAACCAAAAAATGGATATTGTTTTTATCAAGCAGCTGCAAATCGACACAGTTATCGGCGTTTATGAATGGGAAAAAACCATCACTCAACGCCTAGAAATAGATTTGGAACTGGCCACTGATATCCGTCATGCCGCAGCGAAAGACGACATTCGTCTCACGCTGGACTATGCCGTGATTGCAACCAAAGTGCAACAATTGATTTGTGCAGAACCGATTGAACTCATTGAAACTGTTGCGGAAAAAATTGCCACTATGTTGTTGCAGCAGTTTGCCACCACCGCAGTGCGGGTGCAGGTCTGTAAACCTGCTGCCGTGGCAAATGCACACACTGTTGGTGTGCAGATTAGCCGAGGCAGTTGGTGATGACACAGATTTACATTAGTGTTGGTAGCAACACGCATCGCGAATACTATATGCGGATGGCGGTGCAAGAGTTAGCATCGGCCTTTGGTGCTTTGACGTTGTCTTCGGTCTATGAAAGTGAAGCGGTCGGTTTTCGAGGGGATGCCTTTTACAATATGGTGATCGGGGCGAACACCGATCGCAGTGTGGCGCAGTGTGTCACCGTGTTTAAAGCAATAGAGGACCGATACGGTCGGGTGCGTGGCGGAGAAAAGTTTTGTGGCCGGACCCTCGATTTGGATTTATTAACCTATGACGACTTAGTCTGTGACACGCCCGTCGAGTTACCGCGGGCGGAAATTGTGGAGAACGCTTTTGTGTTATGGCCGCTTGCGGAAATTGCACCAACGTTAAAGCATCCATTATTGCAACAAACGTATCAGCAGTTGTGGCAGCACTATCAGAAAGCACAAAAAATCTGGCCGGTACCGTTTCAGTTTGAAATATAACATCGTTTGCTATATCGACAGCGCAAAGGCCTTTGCGCATAGTATTTGGTTGGGCGCTCAGGCTTGTCTTGTCGCAGTAACCAAGGTTAACCGCTGCTGTGCTTGGTACACACATCCCAGACCATGGCAGGAACCTGATGTTAAGTTGTCTCACAAATAGTTACAATCGGCACGGTAAAAGTGACAACTTTAGTCTCGAACTTGTCACTCAGTCATGGTATTTTATACAGTGTTTGAGCATCCATATTATTCTTTCAACGATAAACCTTAGTGGCGACCCTCATGAAACCATTTAAATCTGTGTTGATTTCCCTTGGCTTGCTGGCGGTTTTGCTGGTAGTCATCGTCGGTATCAAAGCTGAACAGCTCGGTATGATGGCGCAAAGTGGCGCTAATTTTGTGCCGCCACCCGAGTCGGTCAGTTTGTACACGGCGACAACCCAAAGCTGGCCACAAACCTACACCGCAATTGGCACCGTCGAAGCTGATGAAGGTATTACCATTTCGGCGCAGGTTGCCGGCAAGGTCAAACGAATTGCCTTTCAAAGTGGCGCCCGCGTTCGCGCCGGTGAAGTGTTAATTGAACAGGAATCTGTTAACGAGCGAGCGCAGCTCAATGCGGCAGTCGCCCGACTGAAATTGGCGCAGTCTAACTATCAACGCCTTGATGAACTGCGTAACCGTAAAATTGCCAGCCAAAGTGAGTTGGATGGCGCAGTGCAGCAGGTGGAATCAGCCAAAGGTGACGTCGACGATTTACGGGCAACCTTAGAGAAAAAACAAATTCGGGCGCCTTTTGATGGCCGCGTTGGTATTCGTCAGGTTGATTTAGGTACTGATTTACAAGTTGGCGCGGCTATTGTGTCACTGCAAGCCACCAACAGAGTGCGGGTCAATTTCCCGATCGCCCAAGATTGGTTGGTTCGGATCACCCCAGGTTTGGCGGTCAGTGTTGCAATTGGCGATGCGCAGAATTCGGTGGTGGCCGGTGAAATTACTGCGATAGGTGCTGAAATTAATCCATTAACACGAAATGCGGTGGTGCAGTCGTCACTCGAGAATCCGGACAACCGGTTAATCCCTGGCATGGCAGTGTCGTCGACCGTGACTTTGCGCGAGCCGTTAACCGTGTTAGCAGTACCATCGACCGCCATTATTTATGCACCTTTTGGCGATACCGTATTTGTGGCAGACAAAGATGCAAAAACTGGCGCTTTCGTGGCGCGGCAACAGTTTGTGCGGCTGGGTAAAACGCGCGGCGATTATGTTGAAATTGTCGACGGCGTCAAAGCGGGTGAGCAAGTTGTCAGTGCTGGGGCTTTTAAATTGTTTAATAAACAATCGCTGGTGGAATCAACGCTGCCAACACCAGAATTTAAAACTGAGCCAACACCGCCTAATAGCTAACGTTTTTTCCTGTGACGACCCGAACCTTTTTACCTAGGTGAAGCATGAATATTACTGATATTTTTATCAAAAAACCGGTGTTAGCTATTGTTGTTAGCTTATTGATTTTGCTCGCTGGTTTTCAATCG
Organism: Rheinheimera sp.; assembly: GCA_037968955.1. Classification (GTDB taxonomy): domain Bacteria; phylum Pseudomonadota; class Gammaproteobacteria; order Enterobacterales; family Alteromonadaceae; genus Pararheinheimera. The sequence goes on from JBBKWN010000146.1 coordinate 35,959, forward strand.
TTGAGTACCTTATCTGTCCGGCAATACCCGCGTAGTGATATTGCGGTGATTAAAATTACCACGGTGTACGTGGGGGCCAACTCTGAGTTAGTCCGCGGTTTTATTACCAGTCCGATTGAGCGTGCTATCGCATCGGCCGGTGGCATCGATTACGTTGAATCGCAAAGTACGATGGGCGTTTCAACCATCAGTGCGCATTTACATTTAAACTACGATCCCCTCAAAGCAATGACTGAGATCACCGCCAAAGTGAATCAGGTGCGCGGCGAGCTGCCGCCTGAAGCGGAAGTGCCTTCTATCGCGATTGAAGCGGCCGATAGCCAGTTTGCTTCAGCCTACTTAAGTTTTAGTTCGGACATTCTGGCGCAAAATCAAATTACTGAGTTTTTATCGCGCTCAGTACAGCCGCGATTGATCGCCATTTCCGGTGTCCAAAAAGCCGAAATATTGGGTGGTCGAACTTTTGCCATGCGGATTTGGTTAAAACCAGAGAAAATGGCCGCTTATAGTGTGACTCCAAGCGATGTCAGAACCGCATTGGCCAATAATAATGTGCAAGCAGCGATTGGCCAGACCAAAGGTACTTACACCGCCGTCAATCTTAGCGCCAACGCCGACATGACCAATGTAGAGGATTTCAAACGCCTAGTCGTGCGGCAAAATTCCGATGGTGTGGTGCGGTTGCAGGATATTGCCGATGTGGTGCTCGGCGCTGATGATTACAGCGTTGAAGTTAATTACTCCGGTCAGACGGCGGTATTTATGGGCGTGTTTGTGGCGCCAAACGCCAACAGCCTCGATGTGATTAAAAAGGTCACTGAGGAAATGAAAGCTATTCAGGCCGACTTGCCGGCCGGTTTAAGTGGCGAAGTCTCCTATGACGCGACCAAATACATTCAGGCGGCAATTGATGATGTGATCAAAACGCTGGCAGAAACGTTGACCATTATTATCATCGTTATTTTCCTATTTTTAGGCTTTAGCCGCTCGGTATTAATTCCGGTGATTGCCATTCCATTGTCGTTGATCGGTGCGCTGTTTATTATGAAGTTGTGTGGTTTTTCACTCAATTTGCTCACATTATTGTCAATAGTGCTGGCGGTCGGTCTTGTTGTCGATGACGCCATTGTGATGGTTGAAAACATTGAGCGGCATATTCAGGAAGGGTTAAAACCATTTCAGGCGTCGCTGGTTGCCGCGCGCGAACTGGCTGGGCCGGTTATTGCAATGACGGTCACCTTGATGTCGGTGTACGTGCCTATTGGCTTGCAGGGCGGTTTAACCGGCACTTTATTTCGTGAGTTTGCCATCACACTCGCCGGCGCGGTGGCTATTTCAGCCATTGTTGCTATTACCTTGTCGCCGATGATGGCATCGAGAATGCTCAAACCGCACACCGAATTAAAAGCACCCTTATCGAAAATATTTGACCGTTTTACCGTCTTTTACAGTCGAAAACTAAACCAGACCCTGCAAAACCGGCTTGGGATTTATATCTTCTGGCTGGGTATCACTGCGATGACGGTGCCACTTTATATGTTTTCGGCAAAAGAGTTAGCGCCCAATGAAGATCAAGGCGTTATTTTCGGCATTGTTGACGCGTCAGCCAACGCCACCATTGACCAATCGGCTTTTTATGGCAAACAAGCTAATCAGGTATTTATGAATGTGCCTGAAACCGACTTTACCTTCCAGATCACCTTTCCCAGTGGTGGTTTTGGCGGTATGGTGGTGAAACCATGGGACGAGCGGGAACGCACCACGGCCGAAATTTTGCCGGAAGTACAACAGAAATTAAGTGAGATTGCCGGCATCCGTATTTTCCCAATTGTGCCCGCAGCGTTACCTGGTGGGGGGCAGTTCCCGGTGGAGTTTGTTATTGCCTCGACGGCGGACTCGCGGGAAATTTATGACTACGCCTTAAAACTGCAAGAAACATTAACTGCCAGTGGCATGTTTGCTTTCCCGCCGATGCTCGATATGAAAGTCGACCAACCAGAATACCGGTTGCATATTGACCGCGAAAAAGTAGCGGATTTGGGGCTGGATATGCGTACCGTCACCCAGGATTTGGGTACTTTGCTGGGCGGCGGTTACGTTAATCGCTTTAATATGTCTGGGCTCAGTTATAAAGTGATCCCACAAGTACAGCGTTCAGGGCGATTAAACCCTGAAGATCTCGAAAATCTCTATATCACCGGCCCTGAGAATAGCCTGATTCGGCTAGACCAAATTGCCAGTATGACGCATGACACCGTGCCACGTAGCATCAATCGGATGCAGCAATTGAATGCGGTGAAAATTAGTGGGGTGACCATCCAGCCGTTAGACGCCACGTTGACCTACATGGAAAAAGAGGCGAAAAAGCTGTTGCCAGCCAGTTATTCAATTGATTACACAGGGGAATCACGTCAGTTAAAGCGGGAAGGGAACACCTTCTTGCCGGCATTTTTAACAGCGTTGACGATGATATTCCTGGTTCTTGCAGCGCAGTACAACAGTTTCCGTGATCCGATTGTGATCCTTGCCGGCTCAGTGCCGCTGGCGATGTTTGGTGCTTTGTTGTTTACCTTCTTAAAAATGTGGGCACCGATGCCGCATTACACCGATGCGATTACCAGTACGCTGAATATCTACTCACAAGTGGGTCTGGTGACCTTAGTGGGCTTGATTGCGCGCAATGGTATTCTGGTGGTGGAATTTGCCAACAGATTACAAGAAGAAGGTTTAAGTAAAATTGAAGCGGTGCGTCAGGCGTCGGTATTGCGGTTGCGGCCGGTATTGATGACCAGTATCGCCACTGTTGCCGGCCATACGCCGCTGATTTTTGCCGAAGGTGCCGGCGCTGCAGCGCGCAATTCTATTGGTATTGTGCTGGTATTGGGGATGACCGTCGGTACTATTTTCACCTTGTTTGTCTTGCCGTCTATTTATGTGTTGTTGGCGAAGGATCATCAAGCAGACCAAGCGAAAGTTCAGGCGTTAGAGTCAGCATAATGCTACGATGTTGTCATAGATAAAAAAGGAGCTTCGGCTCTTTTTTTGTTTCTGCCAGAAAGGCTTGTTCGCATTGCATTCACTGTTTTCCAGCCACTTTAGATATTTGAAATTGGGTGCTCAGTCTTTAGTGCAAAGGCTGTTGTCAACAGAGTTTCTGACGAGAGTATCTGCTCAGTTACTGATTGTTTGTTTGATTTTTGTACGGATGACCAGTTTGCGTGAGGCTTACACTTAAATTCTTTGGCACAACTGCATTTAAAGGTGTTATTCCGGATTGAAAGCTACATTTAATTGCTATGCTGAAGCGACATTGTTCCTAAAATAAAATTGTTCCTAAAATAAATTCGTCCCCAAAATAACACTGTCGTGTTAATAGCAAAGCTGATATATACTTTAGTTTCAGCTTATAAATGTTTAAAAACAATAATTTAAAAGGAATTGTTATGTCATGGCAGCAAAATAAGCTCCAATATCATCAGTCAGTCGAGGGTTTAAATTTATGCAAAATTTAACACGTTATTGGGCTGCTTTTTGTATTGCCATGACCATAGTCAGTAGCGCGGCTTATGCGGCGTCCATTCCAAGTAATCTTACGATAGATTTTAATAGCGCTGGCTTTGGGAATAATGTCAGTCATGGTTCTAATACGTTTACCCAGGGCGATATTACTATCACTTACAATGAAGGGAATTGGTATCAGGTGACAACTAATGGTCAGGCTGGTACCGCCGCCTTGTTTGCGCCATATTCTAGTGGTTTTACCGAAACAGTCACAATACAAACCACTTCAGGTGACGAATTTGATTTTGTAAGTTTTTATTATAACAAGGGTTTTGACAACGTTGGCGTAGTAAAAGGTTATCGTAACGGCGGCTTGGTTGCTTCTGAAACGCCAGCAACAGGCAGCGGTACCAAGTCTTTCAGCGCAAGTTTTGATGCGGTAGACCGGGTGGTCATTAGTTCGGGTAGCAATGGTTTTTATGATTATTTTGATACCTTTGTGTTAAACACCGCGACATATCCAGCCGCCACTATCACCAGCGCCACCTACGATGCCAATACGGGTGTGCTTGCTGTCACCGCCGTTGATATGACCGTCAGCGATACCATTGATGTCTCTAAACTTACCTTAACCGGGCGCAATGGCGGTAGTTATACCCTGACCAGCGCCAATGTTGCTGCCACCAATGCCACGGCTTTTGCGGTGACGTTAAATGCCAACGACAAACGTGTTGTGAATGGTTTACTGAATAAAAACGGTACTGCGTCGGTGGATACGACTACTTATAATCTAGCTGCCGCGACCAACTGGGATCAGACCGCTTCTGCGGCCGCTGATTTAACCGGCAACGGTATTACCGTCAGTAATGTTGCAACGCCTACACTAACTTCTGCCACATATGACAGCAGCACCCATGTACTTAGTGTCACCGGCACTAATCTGGTTAGTATTTTGGGTGCAACTAATGACATTGTGGTCAGTTATTTAACCTTCACCGGCGAAGGTGGGGCGACTTATACCTTAACCAGCAGTGATGTTGACATCACTAGTGCAACTGCATTTACAGTGACATTAAACGGCACTGATCAGGCGGGCGTGGAACCTATGCTAAATAAAAATGGCACCAGCTCAACCTCCGGGACAACTTATAACCTGGCCGCCGCTGATGATTGGAATAGTGAGGTCACCGGAGGCAATATTGCCGACCTGGCCGGCAACGGTGTGACCGTTTCTAATGTGCCTGTTCCTACAATTACTGCCGTATCCTATGACGCCAGCACTGGTGCTTTGGTGGCTGCGGGTACGAACTTTGTTTCAAAAGCTGGCGCTGCCAATGACATCGTGGCCAACAAAATGACCTTTCGAGGTGAGGCTGGCGCGACTTACACCCTGACCGATACCAGCGATGTTGAGATTAGCTCCCAAAGCAGTTTTACCTTGACTCTAAGCGCCACTGATAAGGCCGGCGTTAATCTGATCGTGAATAAAAATGGCGGCTCTTCCACTGATAGTTCTACCTATTTATTCGATGCCGCTGAGGATTGGAATGCCGGGGCCGAGGCTGTATTGAACATTGCTGATGCATCGAACAATATGACTGCCAGCAATGTCGCGGTGCCGACGATTACCAGCGCACTATACAGTGCATCTACCGGCGTATTAACGGTCAGTGGTACAGGCTTTTCCCGCAAAGGGGGCGCCACCAACGATATCGTTGCCAATAAGTTTACGCTTACCGGTGAGTCAGGTGGCACATACACTTTAACGGACACCGCGAATGTGGAGGTTACCTCGGGTAGCAGCTGTACTCTGACCTTAAGCGCTACTGATAAAACGGGCGCGAATGCAATTTTAAATAAAAACGGCACCAGCTCAACGGACAATACCACCTACAATTTAGCCGCGGCAGAAGATTGGGCGGCAGGCGCCGATGCAGCTGTGACCGTCGCTGATTTAGCGGGCAATGGTATTTTGGTCAGCAACGTTTTTGCAGTACCGGGTGCACCCACTATCGGCACTGCCACTGCAGGGGATACTCAAGTCAGCGTGTCCTTTAGCGCGCCAGCTTCCGATGGCGGTACAGCAATTACCGGCTATACCGTAACGTCAAACCCTGGCGGTGCCAGTGTATCTGGCGCTAGTGGCCCCTTGGTTGTTACCGGCTTAACCAATGGTGTTGCTTATACCTTTACCGTGACGGCGACCAATAACGTCGGTACCGGTTCAGCCTCGGCGGCTTCAAACAGCGTGACGCCAAAGGCCGCTCAAATCATTACCTTTAATAATCCAGGGGCACAAAATTTTGACAGCACACCCACCTTGTCTGCCACGGCAAGCTCGAGCTTAGCACCAAGCTTTAGTTCAGCGACTACAGGGGTGTGTACCATCACTAGTGGTGGGGCTTTAACCTTTGTGACAGCAGGCACTTGTACTATTAATGCCGATGAGGAGGGTAATGGCAGTTACTTAGCGGCAGCCACCGTAGCGCGATCATTTAGTGTTAATGCAGTGGTCCCAGGCGCCCCTACCGCAGCGTCGGCTACCGCAAGCGATACGCAAGCTAGCGTAGCTTTCTCTGCGCCCGCATTTACCGGTGGCGCTGCAATTACAGGTTATACCGTGACTTCAAGCCCCGGTGGGTTGACTGGTGCAGGGGTTGTTTCACCTCTGACGGTTACAGGCCTCACTAACGGCGTTGCTTATACCTTTACCGTCACGGCGACTAACTCGGCGGGCACTGGTACAGCATCTGCGGCCACTAGCAGTGCTACGCCGAAAGCAACACAAAGCATTAGCTTTGCCAATCCCGGTGCACAAAACTTTGGCACTGCCCCCACTTTGAGTGCAACCGCAGATTCTGGTTTGACGCCGATATTTACCTCGGCTACAACTGGGGTTTGTACAATTACTAGCGGCGGGCAGCTAACAACTGTCACTGCAGGAACTTGTACAATTAATGCCAATGAGGCAGGAGACGGTACTTATTTAGCTGCTGCACAAGTGAGTCGTTCATTTAGTATCAATGCAATAGTTCCGACGGCCCCGACTGCCGCGAATGCGCTTGCAGGCGATGCTCAGGCAACTGTCAGTTTTACTGCGCCTGCTTTCACCGGCGGTGCCGCTATTACTGGCTATACCGTAACCTCCAATCCTGGCGCTATTACCGCCTCTGGTTCAGGTTCGCCAATCACGGTCAGTGGCTTAACGAATGGCACGGCTTATACTTTTACCGTCACCGCGACCAACAGTGTTGGCAGCAGCGGGGCGTCTGCAGCTTCCAACAGTGTGACGCCGCAGGTTCCAAATTCCGCGCCAACAATTAGCGGCAGTCCTGCCACTTCGGTGGCGCAGGATACGGCTTATAGTTTCACGCCGCTTGCCAATGATGCTGATACCGGTACTACCCTCACGTTTAGTATTAGCAATCAACCCGCGTGGGCTACTTTTGACACCACCTCCGGCACTTTAGCGGGGACGCCAGCCAAAAGTGCTGTCGGCAACTATCCAGCGATTGTGATTAGCGTCTCTGATGGCAGCCTGAGCGCGGCGCTGCCGGCATTTAGTATCGAAGTGACTAATGTCAACGACGCTCCCACGATTAGCGGTGCACCCGCCACCACCGTGGCGCAGAACGCGACCTATAGCTTTATACCAACTGCCAGTGATTTGGATGCCGGCACTACTCTGACATTCAGTATCAGCAATAAACCTGCATGGGCTGCCTTTAGCACCACGACCGGCGCTTTAACCGGGACGCCATCACAAAGTGATGTAGGTAGTTATGCCGGTATTGTGATTTCAGTGTCTGACGGCATCTTAAGTGCGTCACTGCCTGCTTTTAATATCGACGTTACTAATGTCAACGATGCGCCAACGATTAGCGGTTTGCCGATGACGTCGGTGGCACAGGGTGTAGCTTATAGCTTTGTGCCAACAGCCAGCGATCCAGACACCGGCAGCACGTTATCTTTTACCATCAGTAATAAACCTGCCTGGGCGACATTTGATTCTGCCACTGGTGCGTTAACCGGCACCCCAAAACGAGCTGATGTCGGAACGACGCAGGGCATTGTTATTTCAGTTTCTGACGGTGAGCTCAGTGCCAGTCTTGCCGCTTTTAATTTGGAGGTGTTTTCCACGAACTCGGCGCCAACGGCCATTGATGATAACTTGACGCTGCCTTTTAGCTTGAATAACCGCTATCAACTGAATGTCACGGCCAATGACACCGATCCAGAGCAAGACGCGTTGTTGGTGACCGCGGCGAATAGCAGCGCAGGCCAAGTCAGCATTGTAGATAATCAACTGTTACTGCAGGCTCCGGCCAACTTTCATGGCACCGTCAATTTAACTTACAGCGTGTCTGATGGTGAGTTTAGTGCTCAGGCAAAAGTAAGTTTATTGATTTCCGGCAGTAATCCGGATGCACCAAAAATAACGGTTCCTAATGATATTCGCATCAATGCGACCGGCCTTTTAACCAAGGTTGATGTCGGTGTTGCCACGGCTATTGATGCTTTGGGAAATCGTATTGCGGTTAATTTAGATAATGGACGGCCGGTATTTAGCCCAGGTAAGCATCAACTGTATTGGCGCGCGACGGATGCAAAAGGCGTGACCAGTGTGGCAAGCCAGCTGTTAGAAATTAAGCCGTTGTTGTCGTTGAGTAAACCTAAAGTCACCGCCAACAATACTCAGGTGAGTGTGGACGTATTACTCAATGGCCCTTCGCCAGTGTATCCCGTAGACGTCGCCTATAGTGTCAGCGGCAGCGCCACGCCATTGGCCGACCATGACTTAACCAGCGGTGTGCTGCAAATTACTTCCGGCACCAGCGCCACCATCAACATCAAGGTGTTTGCCGATTTAGTCACCATAGCGGAAAAAGACTTGGTGGTTACCTTAACTGGTGATGCCAATCTGGGCGCCGACCGCAGTACCCGCATTTTAATTACCGACCGCAATTTGCCGCCAACTGTGGCGTTAACCGCGACACAACAATCGACCACCGGTGGGCTCTTTAGTATCACCGCAGGCGCTATAGTTGTCGATGCTCAGGTTGTTGATGCCAACACGGCAGACACCGTTACCCGGCAATGGTTGACCGATCCTGCGTTAATCAACATTGCCACTGATCCGGCCAAGTTTGAATTTGACCCCGCATCGCTTGCGCCCGGAGTGTATAAGGTCGCATTGCAGGCAACCGACAATGCCAACGAGCCGCTTAGCGTTACCAAAGAACTATTGTTGCGGATTGTTAAAGATTTGCCTGTGCTTGGCAGTGGCGACAGTAATAACAATCTGATCCCTGATAATATTGAAGGCGCGGGAGATAGCAATGGCAATGGTATCCCGAACTATCTGGATAACATGCCGAGCACTAATATCTTGCCACAAGTCATTACAGTGACTAACTCTTACCTGCTGGAGTGTGATCCGGGCGTGCGCTGTGGTTTAGGTTTGTTTGCCTTAGGCGGTCAATCGGGTGGTGTGCAAATTCTGAATAGCGAATTAGGTGGTTCGAATCAAGTACCACTGGATGAGAGTTTCACCCCAGTCGGCGGTATCTTTGATTTTGTCATCGATGAACTACCGACGCCTGGTCAACAAGTCAGCATCGTAATTCCACAAATCGAACCAATCCCTCGCGCAGGTACATATCGCAAGTTCCAAAAAGGACGCTGGGTGAGCTTCATTGAAAATGCGAATAACCGTCTGGCCTCCGCTCAGGGCAGTGCCGGTTATTGCCCACCACCAGGCGCAGCTGAATGGCAACCAGGGTTAATTGAAGGCTATCACTGTGTGCAGTTAACTATTGAGGATGGCGGGCCGAATGATGACGACGGCCTTGTTAATAGTGCAGTTTCTGATCCAGGTAGTGTGATGGTGCCGCGCAGTAATAATCAGCTGCCTAAAGCCATGGCAGATACTTATTCACTGCAGTGGAATCAAGCGCATCAACTTCGTGTGCTGGACAATGATAGCGATGCCGATGGTGATGCTCTGAGTATCTATCAAGCATCGGCAGCCTTTGGCCAGGTGACTGTGAGCACGGATGGCCAAAGTCTGTGGTATACACCCAACAACGATTTTATTGGTACAGACGTGGTGAACTACAGTGTGCGTGATGGCAAAGGCGGCAGTGCAACAGCGACCGCCACCATCACGGTGTATTACAATCGCGCGCCAGTGGTGAAAGATAGTACGGCCAGCACCAATGATCGCACGGTGATTGACATTGCCGCCCTAACTGGTGCTAGTGATGCCGATGGCGACACGCTGAGTATCGTCAGTGCCACGGCGCAAAAAGGCGCAGTAAGCATTATCAATAGCCAAACATTGCGGTATACCCCAGTGACTGGCTTTCATGGCACTGACACTATTAGTTTTAATGTCAGTGACGCACGTGGTGGGCTGGTGAGCGCCAAAGTCACTGTCGCTGTGACCGCCTTTGAGGTGATTACGGTCGAGAATAAATCGTCAGGAGGAACAGTTTCTGGTTGGCCATTGGCACTGTTAACGTTGTTGGCAGCTTGCCGGCAACGCCGGACGCTGAGCACGGTGCTATTAGCGCTGACTGCAAGCTTGAGTTTCAATGCTCAGGCGACATGGTCGGTAGACGGTTTTTATGGTCAAAGCAAAGTGAAACCATCACGCAGCGGCATTGGCGGCAGTTTGCCAGCCAATACCGCCATTGTGGACTATGACGATTCGGGCCGCAGCTGGTCATTGGGGGGGAATTATCACTTTAACCCAGCATTGGCTGTGCAGATACAATATGTTGATTTAGGTGATGCCAGTGTGACATTGCGGGCGGATACACTGACTCCGGATCAATTTTATCAGGCCGTGTCGACCGTTGGGCCGATGCAGGCCGATGGGATCCGCAGCGGTTTGTCTTATCAATTTTGGCAATACAGCGACTGGTCATTTGGGGTACAAGGGGGGGTATTTGTTTGGCAAAGCAGCAGCACTAGCGCCAGGCTGAATGAGGTGATCCATTACAGCGCAAATGCGACGGACTTTTATTGGGGGTTAAGTGGTAGTTACCTGCTCGATCCACAGCTGAGTCTGCAAACCAGCTTTACCCGCTATCAACTTGCTACCAATAAGGTTGACGCGTTGATGGTTGGGATCAATTATCGATTTTAACTGAACGCTTTTACTGCAAGATTTAAGTATAAAAAGGCGCCTTGGGCGCCTTTTTAAATCAAGGTGCAACCGTTTGCTACCTCGGTAACCGCAGCTAGCTATTGTTGCATTCCGCTCTGTTCTAATAAGATAAACGTACCGTTATGGGTGCCAATACCTGATGCCGATTGAGCGAGATTTTGGCGAAGCCCATCGCTTCAGCTTGGAGTCGCTTGCAACCCGGCGTTGGTCTGACGGATGGCTTCAAGTCTGGCTTTTTTAACCGCTTCTTTCATCGCCTCACCTTGATGGCCAAACGCTACCAGTGCTTTCATATTGATGCCGCGGGCGGCTTTGGCAAGTGCGCGCAAATAATCGGCTTGTGGGTAATCCGCGTTTTCAAAACCAGTACGACCGCGTAAATCGGCCATACAGCAGGTGAGGAGCAGTTCCAGCCGTTCCGGTCGGCGCCACAGGTCAATACCATCAAATAGCTTTTGGACGGTGACGGATCGCAGTTCAAAGGCTTTATGCACTTGCTGGTGAAATTGACTGGCTAATAACGCAAGCTCTTTACAATCATTCGGGACCCGCACGCGCTGACAAAGCGTTTCAATCAGCGGCAAGCCTAACATTTCATGGCCGTGGTGGGCTGGCCACTGCTCGGGCGGCGTGGCGCCTTTGCCTACATCATGGCATAACGCGGCAAACCGAACATCTAGCCTTGGTGATAACAATGCAGCTTGTGCCAACACCAGCATAGAATGGATACCGGTATCAATTTCCGGATGCCATTTGGGTGGATTCGGAATACCCCAGAGTTTATCCAGTTCCGGCATCAGCACAGCGAGAGCACCCACTTCATGCAACAACTCAAAATAAGGCGTTGGGGTATTTTCCTGTAGTGCGCGGGCGGTTTCCTGCCACACTCGCTCGGCGGTTAAGTGTTGCATTTCGCCTTGCTGCACCAGCTGTTGCATCAGGGCTTTGGTTTCGTCGGCGACGCGAAAGCCAAGCGGAAAAAATCGGGCGTAAAACCTCGCCACCCGCAGTACCCGCAACGGATCTTCAACAAAAGCCGGTGATACATGGCGCAGCAGCCGTTGCTCTAAATCATGTTGGCCACCATAAGGGTCAAATATTTCACCGGTTTCTTCGTCTTGCGCCATGGCGTTGATGGTGAGATCGCGGCGCATTAAGTCCTGTTCCAGCGTCACATCAGGCGCAAAATAACAGGCAAAACCGGTGTAACCTTGGCCTTGTTTACGCTCGGTACGAGCCAGTGCATATTCTTGTTTAGTTTTTGGATGCAAAAATACCGGAAAGTCTTTGCCAACACTCTGGTACCCTTGAGCGAGCAGTTGTTCCGGCGTCGCGCCAACTACTAGGTAATCGCGGTCTTTTTGTGGCAGAGCGAGTAAGGCGTCGCGTACGGCGCCGCCAACAAGATAGTTCTTCATATGCTTTCCTGACTGCGGATTTTTTGCCATTATATACCCGCCGAACTTGAAGCTGCAGCTTTGTTGCTGTCGCTTTGCGGGCTCGGTTGCCACAACAAGGATGCTGATGGCTCTCGAACACTTGTCACCGCGCTGCAACTTCCATTATTGTGGGTGGTCAGCAAAAGTCGCCTAACCGATGATCAGGATGTTATGTACACCGGATTTTTTGGCCTGAACAGCCAGCCATTTTCAATTGCACCCAACCCCGACTTTATGTATCTCGGAGCCCGTCACACTGAAGCGCTAGCGCACTTGCGCTACGGCCTTGGTGATGCCGGTGGTTTTGTGCTGCTAACCGGCGAGGTGGGCACCGGCAAGACAACCGTCTCGCGTTGTTTGCTAGCAGAGTTACCGGAACATACCCAAGTCGCTTTTATATTAAATCCAACCTTATCAGAACTAGAATTGTTGGCGGCGATTTGTGACGAGTTAAAAATCCGTTATAAAAAAGCCGATGCCAGTTTAAAAATGCTAACGGATAAAATTACCGCCAAATTGCTGAAGAACCATCAGGCGGGCTTAAATACCATTCTGATTATTGATGAAGCCCAGCATTTGCAGCCGGCGGTGTTAGAGCAATTGCGGTTGTTAACCAATCTCGAAACCAATACTAAAAAGCTGCTGCAGGTGATTTTAATCGGCCAACCGGAACTGCAGCAGCTGTTGCAACGTCAGGATTTACGCCAATTAGCACAGCGAATTACTGCTCGTTATCATTTAATGCCGCTGACATTTGCTGAAGTGCGGTTTTATGTGCAACATCGGTTGCAGGTCGCGGGTTGTAGTCGGCCGGTGTTTACCGACAGTGCTTTTAAAAAGCTATTTCAGTTGTCAGGGGGGATTCCAAGGTTAGTGAATCTGATTTGTGACCGCGCCTTGTTAGGGGGTTATAGTCAGCAAAAACCATTAATCGATGGCAAGCTGGTACAGCAGGCTGCTGGGGAAATTTTGGCCATTCGCCAACCTGATCCCGCGGCGCACTGGCCACTGTGGCTGTGGCCGTTATTATTTATGTTTTGTGTCGCTTTGGGTGTGGCTCTGGCGCGTGGGTTGAATTTAGCAGGAGTCTGAAAACATGTCGTTATTGATGGAAGCACTAAAACAGCAGCAAAGCGGCGCGGCTGAATCAACCGCCGGGCCTGTGGGTCATGCACAAAGCCGAGCGCCAGAATTTGGCCAAGGTGCCGGGCAAAACAGTGGGCAAGGTTGGAAATTGCTGGCATTAGGGTTGTTGGTGGTGGTCGGCTTGTTAGCCGGATTTTTACTGGCATCACTGCTGCAACGGCCGCCAGCAGTCGCGACCGCAGCGCCGCCACCGGCCAGCGCTGGACAAATTCTCACCGAATTATTAACCAAGCCCGCTGCCAGCGATACAAAAGACTCACTCGATGCCGAACCGCAGCTACTGGTGTCGGCTGACAAACCGGTCACGAGCAATAGCAAAACCGGGCAAACGTTAGAGCAACAGGTGCAAATGGTGACGTCTGCCAATGATGACATGGCGATGGACGACGCGTCGTTTGCCGCGCAGCCAGCTATGGCTGAAGCCGATGTCGATGAACCGGTGGTTGAAGTTCGGGCGAAAGCCTCAGAGCTGACGGCGGCTGAGGTTTCGGATGAACTGCGTAGTAAATTTGCGCTGGCGTTGCAGCAGTCAGATCCGCTGCCGCGCCATCAGTCGGTGACTGAACATGCGGCGCCGGCGCGCGACATTCAAACGCTGGACGACCTATTGCAACGTCAAATTCCGCCACTGCGCTTTGAAGCGCATATTTATGCTTCCGATCCAAAACAGCGTTGGGTCAAGGTCAACGGCAAAGATTTACAGGAAGGACAGTGGGTGACCGCCGACATTCAACTCAAAGAAATCACTTCACAATATGTGTTGCTGCAAACCGGCCGCCAAATGTTTAGCATGGAAGCCCTTAGCGAATGGTCGTATCGGCTGCCCAAACCATAATCGGCGCAAAATAACAGCGGTTCTTTCGTTGTTACCGTCGTTATTGTGTTGGCGCTTCGCGCTAGAGTGTGTGCGCAGCTTTGCCAGACGCTCTGCTGTTACAAGTCGCTCCGTTATTATAAGCCGCTCTGCTGTTACAAGTTGCTCTGCTCTGACAGGGCGCCCAGCTACGACAAGACACTTCGTCATTACCAGCCATCATAAATAGTGCTGTAATTTCAGTTGATATTGATTTAAATCGGCGCAGCCTTCCAGTGGATCATCGGTTTGTTTACTTAAATCCACCAACTTTGCCGCCAAATGATGGCGATGGGCGCTATGGTAAATCAGTTTGACGCGCGGTTTGTCCGCATGCAGCGGATGGTTCTCAAGTACCAATCCAATTTTGCCGGATTTGAGCCGCACTGCGCTGCCAGGGTAATACAAACCGACACATTTTAAAAAGCTACCAACCAAGGCTAAATCTAGTTGTTTACCGGCTTGTTGTGTTAGTTTTGCTGCCGCTTGGGCAGAGCTCAGTTTTTGCGCTGCGGCAGTTAACTTGCTGTAGCTGTTGACAATAGCCAGCATCTTGCCGCCTTGGCTTTGTTGTTGTGCCAGACTTAAACAATGCTCTTCAATCACTTGCAACAACAATGGCGGACATTCTGGCTGATGTTGTAGCAGTGGCACGCTGTAGGCTGCGGCGTCTTGATCTTGTACCTGCTGCTTGGGAAATAGCTGTTTTAGTTGCAAAGAGCCAACATCATGCAGCAATGCGGCCAGCGTAAGCTGCGACGCTTGCGGCTCTGGCAGTTTTAGCTCGGCGCAAAATGCCGCCATCAGACAAGCGCAGCTCAAGCTGTGTTGTAATAATTCATCATCCTGCGCGCCCACTTGTTGCAAAAACAGTAATGCCTGATGGTTACGCCGAGTGCTGTCGAGTAATTTGGCGCTGACTGAGTTCAGTTCAACAAAATCGACTGCATGGTGCTGTATGAGCGCCGGCAAGGCGTTGGTCACACTTTGCACATTGGCCTGCAAGGCTAAACCCGCTTTATTTACTTCTTGCTCAAACAGAATTCTGGCTGGCTTTTTTGGCGCAGGTGGTGCAGCCACCGCTGGCTCTGGCGATGGTTTGGCGGGTGGCAGCTGTCGATCGGTATCAATCTGAACTTCCAGCACACCCCGTTGGCGCAATAAATCAATCGCTTCGTCCGAGCGCACCCAGCCAGCATCTTTGACAATCACATCACCTTGCTGTTTTGTCACAGCAATCACGTAACTGCCCAGTTGTAAATCGTCGATAGAGACCTGCTGTAACGGCATAAGTGGCGTTTGAATCCTGTTAAAACAATATCAGCTCAACATAGGCTGAGCCGGCGTAAAACGCAACACTCCGCTTTTTTCAGAGTATTTATCTTGCTGCATTTAAATTTAAATGAAAATATTTAAATTTTTCGTGATAAATAATTGCGGTCGGGGGTAAAAGTTGTAGAGATCAGTGACTGATCTTACCCAGAGTTCACTTTTCTAACGGTCAATAGATAACAGGAAGGCCCATGTCAAAATTAACTGCATTCACTATCGGATTACTGGCGTTGAGTTTAACGGCCTGTAACCCGGCCCAGAAATCAGCGCTGGCTGGCGCAGAACCTTTGCCGGTCACTGCCAGCAGCTCGTTGGTTCTTCGCACTTATCAAGTTCCCGCGGGCGATGCACAAGCGGTTCGCAGTACGCTGAATTCGTTATTTCGGGTCAACAGTGAGCAGGTGATCCCGGCGCGGGTTGATGTATTGCCCGATCAACAACTGGCGGTTTACGCCACTGAAATCACCCATCAGTCAGTGGCTACAGTACTGGCACAGTTAAAACCGGCGGTAAAAACTAAAGCCATGCAGGCCAAAATCAGTTATTGGCTGGTGCTGGCCCAACCGGACGCAAACCCTCAGCTGCCGGGGGCTGGATTAACTGAGATTAAAGCTGCTTTGCACCAAATCAGTCAACAGCATGGCTCGCTGCAGTTTGAACTACTGGAGCGACTCGAACTGACCAGTGTCCAGCGGACCAAAAATAACGCTGGATCTGTAGATCGAGCGATAGTTCGTGGCAGTATGTTTGTGATTAGTCAGGAAATAACTCAGTCCGGTGATGGTTCGCAGCTGCAATTGGCGATTGAAAAAAATCGTAAAATATCCGCTGAGCTCAGCACTAAGTTGCCCAATGACTTTCAATTAAATACCAATTTAACCGCCGATCAGCCGGATCAATTACTGGTAGTTGGATCCAATGCCAGTGATATTGCTAAAGGGCAGTATCTGTACACTATCGTTCGTATTCAACAACAATAACGGTGTCGGTTAATGATACAAGAGCAGGAGTTGCTCGACTGTTATCAGGCGCTGGAGCGCCCGTTGTATAACGTATTGTACCGGATGTTATGGCAGGCACAGGACTGTCAGGACCTGTTGCAGGAAGCTTTTTTAAAAGTGTGGCAGCATCGCGAGCAAGTCGATGCGGCAACTTTGCCGGCCTATGTTTACACCACAGCATTAAATCTGGCTCGCAATAAAATCCGCTGGCGGCTTAATTGGGTGTTTGACAGCATTGAGCCGTGGTTCGGCGCCAGGCTGGATGGAGAACAGTTGATGGCAGGTTCGGTGGCTAAAGATTCACCAGAGCATCTTTTACAACAGCAGCAACAACAGCAGTTGTTACGAAAGGCGCTCGCTGGGCTGCCATCTGTGGAGCGTGAAGTGCTGTTAATGACTGAATATAGCGAGCTGACGTTGGCGCAAACGGCGCAAGTGCTAGCGATAGCCCCAGGCACCGTGGCGTCGAGGCGCTTAAGGGCGTTAAAACAGTTAAAATCGAAGCTCGAACAACTGACCGGGAGAACTTGGACCGATGAAGATTAAACTGCTGCTACAGCCCATTGCGCCGCCACCACAAGGGCTGGAAAAACTGCAACAAGCGCTGCTGTTGCAACACAAGGTGTTGGCGCAGTCAGCCTCAGAGCCGTTGGTGTTTGCAGCAGTGGTGCCATCTGGCCATTCGCCTCGCCTTTGGCAAGCTGCTGCACCCTTGCTGGTTGGTGCGCTGTTCGTTGGAGTACTATTGGTTGGAGTATTGTTGAGCGTCGGTAGTTGGCCAGATGATAGCCAGCCGCTTGTTGCGCTAACGCTGCCATCCGCTGAAGTTGTGGTAAAGCAAAGTTCGCTGGTGGCGCTGCCAAGTTCAGATCCAAAGGTGAAAATGTATTGGGCGATGTCGGAGGGGTAGTCATTGCTAGGGTATTGAAATAAAAAAGGGCATCACCACAACGTTCAGAGACTGAACATGTGCTGATGCCCTTTACCGTTGGTTAACGTTGGTCGTTAACCAACCTCATCATTCATCGTCATCAATGACGCATTGCCACCGGCGGCCGTGGTATTGATAGTGACGGTTTTTTCGGTGACCAGACGATGGACTAATCGCTCATCGGCTGGGGTGGTGATCAGCGGCGAAATAGCGCCTTCACGGGCCGAGATTAATTCACCGGTCAGTGCTTTTACTGCGCTCCCAGCCTCGACCACAGCGGCAGCAATGATCGGGTTATTGATCAGTGCTTTTAACTGTTGTAGTTTGACTATCTGGAACAACGATGGTGGCAAACCACTGCTGAGTAAGACTTTACGACAGGCATCGGTTTCCGCGATAAAGTGTTCTTCCATTGCAGCGACCACCGCATTGCCAGCGGCAAGCGCCGTCACGACACTGACCAGCCAATATTTGAAGCAGGCGCTGTCATCGCGCACTGTCGCCACCACACCACGAGCTTCCAGATGTAATTGGTTTGATTCACCGGTTGGCCCTGGCAACATGATCGGTGCAGACAGTTGGGTTTCGATGTCATTGAGCACATCGCGCGCCGACTCGATAATTTGCAGTAAATCCTGCTCTTGCTTGAGCACAATGCTGTTTGAAGCCAGCTGCGCCAAGAACTGGCGGAACACCGAGCAGCGCTTGGTGGCGTCTTGTTTTGACCAAGCCGGTTGTGCCACTGCCGCTTGTTGCAGCAAACTGTTTACCACCGTATCGTGACAAGGCGCGGCCATTAATTGTTGCCGTTTGCTGTCGCTCAGTTCAGCTTCAGTCACATCCAGATTATCTTTCACCAAGCGCGTGAGATAAAACGGGCCACCGGCTTTGGGGCCTGTGCCGGACAAACCACGGCCACCAAAAGGTTGCACGCCAACCACAGCCCCAATCAGATTCCGATTGACGTAGATATTACCGGCTTTGGCATCCCGAGCGACTTGTTGGGTGACTTCAGCAATACGACTGTGCACACCAATGGTTAGGCCGTAGCCTGTGGCATTGATTTGGGCAATCACTTGCGCCAGTTCTTCCCCCTTAAAGCGGATGATATGCACCACCGGCCCAAAGACTTCACGCTCTAATACGTTCAGGCTTTTAATTTCATACAGTCGTGGCGCAAAGAATAAATGGCCATCACCACTTGGCGCATGACACACATGATGCAAGGTGGCTTTGCCTTCTAAATATTTAACGTGATTATTCAGGCCGTTAATAGCTTTTTGGTCAATCACTGGCCCCACGTCAGTGGATAAATACGCCGGATCGCCAACATTGAGCTCTAGCATGGCACCTTTAATCATGGTGATGATTTTATCAGCGACATCTTCTTGCAAGAACAGAACCCGCAGCGCCGAACAGCGCTGGCCAGCACTTTGAAAGCCGGAAGAAATCACATCGTCGACCACTTGCTCTGGCAGGGCGGTCGAATCGACAATCATACAGTTCTGGCCACCGGTTTCGGCAATTAGTGGCACCGGCTCGCCACCGCGTTCAGCCAGCTTGTTGGCTATCCAGGCGCCGGTTTCGGTAGAGCCGGTAAACATCACCGCCTGAATGCGTAAATCGGGCACAATATTTTCGCCCACAGCGCGACCCGGTGCTATCACTTGCACGACTACATCTTGTGGCAAACCAACGTCATGCCATAATTCTAAGGCGCGAATGGCCACTAAGCTGGTTTGTTCGGCCGATTTTGCCACCACCGTGTTGCCAGCAACGACTGCAGCACACACCTGACCGATAAAAATGGCCAGTGGAAAGTTCCAAGGACTGATACAAAGCACCACGCCACGGCTGTGTTGTTCTGTGGCAAACAGCTCTTCAGCGCGAGCTGCATAATAACGACAGAAATCAACCGCTTCCCGTACTTCGGCCACACTGTCGCTGACTGTTTTGCCAGCTTCTTTAATACAAATGGTAATCAGCTCATCACGATTGGCTTCCAGCGCATCGGCTAATTTACGTAAGCTATCGGCACGCTCGGTCACCGGTGTTGCCGTCCAGGCTGGGAATGCAGCTTGCGCCCGATCAACAATGGCGGTCATTTCTTCTGGGGTGGCGTGTAAATGATACCCCAGCACTTCATTTAAATTGGCTGGGTTGAGCACGGCGTTAGCACCGGCGGGTGGTTGCTGCGCGGTGGCGCGGCTGACCCAGCTGTGCAAGTTTGTACGCAGGGTGGTTAACACATCAATTTCAGTTAAATCAATGCCTTTTGAGTTTTTCCGCTCACTGCCGTATAAGTCAGCCGACAATGGAATTTGCGTATTACGCCGTTGTTTCCAGCTGCGAACCAGTTCCACCGGATCTTTGAGCAACAATTCGATCGGAATATTCTCATCAATGATGTTATTCACAAATGAGCTATTGGCGCCGTTTTCCAGCAACCGCCGCACCAAATACGCTAGTAAATCGGAGTGTTCACCGACCGGCGCATAAATCCGGCATGGCACTTTATCAGCGCTGACCACTTGATCATACAAGGCGTCACCCATGCCATGCAGGCGCTGGAATTCATAACCTTGCCGGTCTGGTGCCATTTCCAAAATGGTGGCAACGCTGTAGGCATTGTGGGTCGCAAACATTGGGTAAATGGTGTCGCGGTATTCCAGCAGCTTGCGAGCACAAGCGTGGTAAGACACGTCGGTGGATGGTTTACGGCTAAACACCGGAAAATCGCTATGGCCTTCGGTTTGACTGATTTTAACTTCAGTATCCCAATAAGCGCCTTTAACCAATCGCACCATCAGTTTGCGACCGACTTTGACGGTCAGTTCGCGTAGCCATTCCACCAAATGAAAACAACGTTTGGAATAGGCCTGAATCGCCAGACCAAAACCTTCCCAGCCAGCCAGATCTGGATCAGAGAACACCGCTTCAATAATATCCATCGATAAATCAAGACGATCCGCTTCTTCGGCATCTACCGTAAAACTGATGTTGTAGCTTTTTGCCGCCAATGCCAGCTGTTTTAGTTTTGGCACCAATTCGTCCATCACGCGGTCGCGATGCGAGAATTCATAACGTGGGTGAATTGCGGAAAGTTTGACCGAAATACCCGG
The DNA here is from genome assembly GCA_037968955.1 of Rheinheimera sp. GTDB lineage: Bacteria > Pseudomonadota > Gammaproteobacteria > Enterobacterales > Alteromonadaceae > Pararheinheimera. Next base: position 56,458 of record JBBKWN010000146.1, read on the forward strand.
GCTTTTAAAAGGCCCGCGGTTTTGTGCGGCTTTGCCGATGACATTGATAGCCATTAAATAACTTTGGAAATAACGTTCGGCATCGGCCATGGTGCGGGCGCCTTCGCCCAGCATGTCATAAGAGTATGTAAAACCTTTGTTTTCCAGTTCAACCGCACGTTCAACCGCTTTGTCGATGGTGGTGCCCATCACAAACTGGGTGCCCATAATTTGCATGGCATAACGCACCGCTTGGCGGATCACCGGCTCGCCCAAACGACCACAGGTGCGTTTGAGGAGGCCAAACTGATGTTTTTTCTGCTCATCGCTGTAATTGACCAATTTGCCAGTGAGCAATAAACCCCAAGCTGAAGCGTTGACAAATAACGACTCACTATTGCCCAAGTGCGCGCTCCAGTCACCTTCGGCTAATTTATCACGGATCAGTTTATCGGCGGTGTGGCTGTCCGGTACCCGCAATAGTGCTTCGGCTAAACACATCAGGACCAGACCTTCGTCGGTAGACAATGAAAATTCATTCAGCAGCGCATCAACGCCCCCTTTCCCCACCTGTGCTTGGCGGATATTTAACACCAATTGCCGCGCTTTTTCCCAGGCACGTGAACGGGCCTGTACCCCGATATCAGCCAGCGGCAATAATAAATCGAGAACTTTGTCTTCATCGGCGCGATAGAAATCACGCAGCGTTTGGCGTAGTGGGGTGGTCGCGGTCAGATTGCCGTTAAATAGCATTATAATTGTCCCGGTTGATACAGAAATAAATGCTGAATTTTAGTGAAATGACAGCCGCATTTGGTGGTTTATTTCCTGCTATAACCCTATATAATCTGGTTTAATTACAAACAAACCAGAAAAAATACGGTTATGACCCAAAGTGAAAAAAACCGCCCACTCGACCGCATCGACCGCACCATTTTAGACACGCTGCAAAAGGATGGCCGGATCTCCAATGTTGAACTGGCCAAGAGAGTGAATTTGAGCCCAAGCCCATGTATCGATCGCGTTCGCAAGCTGGAGCAAGAAGGTTATATCGAAGGTTATGGCGCTAAACTGAGTGCCTCCAAGTTGGGTTTGGGTACCGCTGCTTTTATACAGGTGACGCTCGATCGCACCACCGGTGCGGTGTTTGACCAGTTTCGCGAAGCGGTGGTTAAAATTCCGGAAGTGGCGGAGTGTCATATGGTTGCTGGCGGTTTTGATTATCTACTCAAGCTGCGGCTGTCGAGCATGGAGGCGTATCGCGCAGTGCTTGGACGTATTGTTGATTTACCTGGCGTGCTGCAAACCCATACTTATGTGGTGATTGAGAAAGTAAAACAAGATTCTGGCTTGCCGTTATCCTAAAGTCGCCGAATAACCAATTATGTTGAGATATCGTGAGTCCCGGTAAATTGGGGTCAGTCAACAGGTGTCACTTTAGCGCGAGAGTGGGTTTCGTACTTGAATAAATATTGCCAATAACCAATATCGATCCACTGGTCAAATTTATGGCCAACCTCTTTTAAATGCGCCACTTTTTCCATGCCAAATTTTTCGTGTAAGGCTACACTCGCCGCATTAGGCAAGGCAATCCCGCATAACACCGCATGCATTCCTCGTGCGGCAAGCGTTGCAAAGAGTGCTTGATACAGTCGAGTGCCCCAGCCTTTACCCATTGCCTCTTTCGCCACATAAACCGTTGCTTCGACAGAAAAACGGTAGGCGCTGCGTCCTTTCCATTGACTTGCATAACAATAACCAATCACTTGACCTGCCTCTTCGGCAACCAGCCAAGGTAATTGGCTGGTATCACACTCTGCTATCCGCTTTGCCATATCCGTCGCTGTGACAGGAGTCATCTCAAACGTGACAGTGGTGTTTTGGACATAGTGGTTGTAGATGTCCACGATGGCCGATGCATCGCAAAGTTGCGCAGGACGAATCATCTCAGTCTCTATTTGTCGGTGTGGCAGTGGCGTTATTTTAGCGAAGACAAGGTCCACTGTCGGTAAATTTTTAAGTTGTATCGACGAATGAATCGATACACACACTCGCAAAATATCAGCCGCAAGACACCACCTCAGCCAGAAGCTGCGACCAAATAGAGTATTTGTGATGCGCACAAAATCCTAAAAAATAGGATTAATAGTCAAATAATATCCAATTTTATAAGTTATATCTGCGGCGTATAGTTACACCATCGACAGCGCGATGACGGTCGAACGATTTATTCGTCGAACAATTTATTCGTCGAACAACGAGGCAGTCATGCTTAACTTAATAAATTGAAGGTGAATATGATGAGTAAATTACTAATTAAAAAAGTTTTAACCTCAGAAGCGGGTTTTGGCGCTTTGGCTTTACGGCTGCCGGTGGGGATTATCTTTGCCGCACACGGTGCACAAAAGTTGTTTGGCTGGTTTGGTGGTTATGGCTTGGAAGGCACCGGCGGCTGGATGGAGAGTATCGGTCTGGCCCCCGGAGTGCTGATGGCTTTGTTAGCCGGCGCTGCAGAGTTCTTTGGTGGTTTGGCGTTGGTGCTTGGTCTGCTGACCCGTCCGGCAGCTTTTGCCCTGTCCATTGCGATGGTGGTGGCGATTTTTAGTGTGCACTTTGCCAACGGCCTGTTTATGAGCAACAACGGTTATGAATTTGCTCTGGCATTGCTGGCCGCGAGTGTGTCGCTGTTATTTAGTGGCGCTGGTAAAGCATCGGTCGACGCACTACTGGCGAAAAAACTGTAACCACGCAAGCCAACAAGCCTGTGTTGGGGGCAACCCAAACCAAGCGCAGACAATAATTGAGCAACGAATAACAGCATGCCCGGCACTGGCTGGGCCAAGGAAATTACAATGATTGAAGTCATTAGAACAAATGAACGGGGTGGTGCCGATTTTGGTTGGTTAAAAAGCAAACACAGCTTTTCCTTTGGTGATTATTACAATCCAAAACAAATGGGTTTCTCGACCCTGCGAGTCATCAATGATGATCAGGTGGCCGCAGGTGCTGGTTTTCATACGCATAGCCATAAAAATATGGAAATTATCAGTTATGTGTTGTCCGGAAAAATTGCCCACAAAGATTCAGCCGGCAATGAAGAAGTGCTGCCTGCGGGTGAGTTTCAGTTGATGAGTGCCGGCAAAGGCATTTCTCATAGTGAATTTAACGCCAGTAAGAGTGACGAGCTGAAGTTTTTACAAATTTGGATCCAGCCGAATCAGTTTGATGGTGAACCCGGCTATCAGCAAAAAGATTTTGGCGAAGCAGTCGGTCTGACCGAAGTGATTACTGCAGATGGTCGAAACGGAACTTTGACTATCAAACAGGATGCAGCTCTGTCACAACTTATTTTGTTGCCAGAACAGCTGATCCAGCTGCCTGTGCAAGCCGGACGTGCGTATTATCTGCACCTGATCCACGGCGAGCTGGCATTGCATGGCCAGACCTTAAAACCTGGTGACGGTATGAAACTGGCGCAAGTTGCGCAGTTGAGCGCTAAAGCCGGAACCGCGCATGTCAAAGCGCTATGGTTTGATTTACCGGGGGTTTGATTTGTCGGGGGTTTGATTTGCCAGGGGGTTGATTTACCCGGGGGTTAAATTTTTAGTGGTGAATAGGATCAGCGGCAGATAGGTTGCAGGAAGGAAAAATGAGCATAGAAATGTGGTTGATGTTAGGCCTGGTGGTGATGCTTAGTGGCATTTCCAAAGCCGCCTTTGCCGGTGGTTTAGGCTTGTTAGCGATGCCACTGCTGTTGGTGGTATTTGACCCCCATACCGCGCTTGGCATCATGTTACCTATTCTACTGATGCTGGATGGTTTTACCCTTCGAAAATATTGGCAGCGCTGGTCGCTGCCGATTTTATGGCAATTATTGCCCGCGGCGGTAGTGGGTATTGTGGTGGCGGCGTTGTTGTTAGGGGCGCTTTCAACCGCTCAGCTGCAGTGGCTGATTGGTTTAGGTTCGATGTTATTTGCCGTGCGTTATTTTTTCTTTCGCTCCCAATCTGCGACTTGGCTGGCAAGTCGTCCTGCCGGCGTAGTGATGGGGTTTATCAGCGGGATGAGTTCAACCTTGTTGCATGCTGGCGGGCCGCCGCTCGCCATACATTTGTTAGCGCGAAAGCTGCCGGCAACTGACTATATCGCGACCTCAGCGGTATTTTTTGCGGTGTTAAACCTAGTGAAATTACCGGCATTTATTTGGCAACAACAATTAACTTTGGATTTATTGTGGCTGGCGCTGCCGTTTTTCCCTTTGTGTTATCTATCGATTAAATTGGGTTATTGGTTAAAGCAAAAAGTCAGTGATAAACATTTTTTACCGGTGGTGCACCTTTTATTACTGCTGGCGGGTGGGAAGTTAATCTGGCAAGCCATTTGACAGCATCTTTGCCCCGATTTGGGCACTTTACAGGAGTATCGGTATGGCACGTTCGACAATTGAACAGTGGCGGATGTTTAAAGCGGTGGCTGAGCAAGGCGGTTTTCAGCAAGCGGCGGATGTGATTTATAAAAGCCAATCCAGCATTCACCATGCGGTGCATAAAATGGAAGAATTGCTCGGTGTGACGCTGTTTCAAGTCGAAGGGCGCAAAACCCAACTGACCAGTGCCGGTGAGCAATTGCTGCGGCGGGTGAATTATTTACTAGCTGAAGCCGAACGGATGGAAAACGTCGCGCTGAATTTAAAATTTGGCGTTGAGTCGAGCCTAAATATTGCAGTGGACGAAGCTTTTCCTCGGGACCCGTTGTTTCAAGTGCTGGCTGCGGTTTCGGCCGAGTATCCGTTGATCCGCATTGAGCTGCTAGAAACCATTCTCACCGGTGCCAATGAACTGCTACGCCAAGGTAAAGCGGATATCGCGTTATCCCCTTTTACGCTGCCAGATAATTTAAGTGAAGATATTTGTCAGGTTGAGTTTATTGCGGTGGCCGGGGCTGAACATCCGCTCAATCAGCCGAGGCGTGAGCTGACCCTCGAAGAGCTGAAAACGTGTCGGCAGATTGTGATCCGGGATTCGGCGCAGGCAGAAAAAAAAGATGTTGGCTGGCTGGGCTCCGAGCAGCGCTGGACAGTGAGCCATGTCAGCACCTCGATTGAATTATTGCGAAAAAACCTTGGGTTTGCGTGGCTGCCGCTAAACGCCGTGCAGCCATTTTTAGATGATGGGTCGTTATTGCCATTGCAGCTTCCAAGAGGCGCCCGTCGCACTACCACCTTTTATTTAAATTTTAATGATGCCGATACTTTAGGACCGGTGGCGCGCAGTTTTATTGGCCATTTGCGGTTTTTAACCTAAAGCAGCGGCGTGCGCGCGATGAAGCCCCTTCGCAACAAACCACATTATGTGGCAGGCCGCCGATTGTACTTCAGCAGTAATTTAATTTATAACAATAGCTTGTGACACAAATGGGGCGCCTAGGTCAATGCGCCCGGGCACTGCATTTTGGAGCAACATCATGGCTGATTTAAAACAGGCACTGGCAACACAGCTGGCGAATATTGAGCAACGTAGCGGCAAAACATGGCTTGAACTTGCCAGCTTGATCAACAGCAGTAATCTCACCAAACATAACGAGTTAGTGGCGATGTTAAAGGCAACCTTAGGCATGGGGCATGGTGATGCCAATACGTTGGTGCATACCGTCCGGCAAACCGACACCCAGTCAGCAGTTGCCGATCTAACTGAACAGCAAGTGCTCGATAGTTTGTATGTTGGCGCCAAAGCAGCGCTGCGGCCCATTCACGACATGCTGTTAGCCAACATCCAGCAATGGGGGCCATTTGAAGCCGCGGCGAAAAAAACTTATGTCAGTTATCGGCGCAATAAACAATTTGCGATGATAGGACCTGCCACCAATAGTCAGCTTGAAGTGGGGCTAAATATTAAACAACTACCGGAAGATGCCCGGTTAAAAGCCTTGCCGGCTGGGCAAATGTGTAATTACAAAGTCAGGCTCAAGGATATTAATGAAGTGGATAGCCAACTACTGGCATGGCTGGCGGCAGCTTTTGCAGCAGCCGAGTAAAAAGTAAGGGGTTTGTCGTGCAGCGATAGAACCAGCATGGTGCTCTGGTTCTATGCCGTTGGCTTAACAGTGATGTGGGTAAAGCTTACATCCAGCGATCTTTGCGGCGACGATTTGGCATAATGACGGGCAAAATTAAACCAAGTAATAAACCCGCAGCAAGAATGCCGCCACCAATCACCAGTTTATTCTGCGCCAGCGGCGGGTTTTGCTCAGCCAGTTGTTTGGTCAGCGCCGATGTGGTGAGTTTGGCCAATTCTGCTTCTTGAATCGCTTGATCACGTGCCGCTTCGGCAGTCGTTACCATCGCTTGCATCGTTGTTCTTTCTTGTTCGAATTGCGCCGAAATCATTTCCTGCTGGCGTAATTGCTGCTTTAAGCTTTCCAGACTGGATTTTGGGCTCGCCAGATCGGTGATGTATTCACCGCTAAGCCAACCTTCATTTCCAGCATCATCACGAATTTTGATAAAACCATTGGCTGGGTTTTGCCCGATATAAGTGACACTTTCACCCGCCTTTACCGTTGAAATACTGCGATATTCGTTACCAGGGCCGGTTCGCACTGCGGTACTGAGTGTATCGATAATAAACACCGGTTTTTCATTGCTGGCTGGTTTTTCTTCGACGGTTGGCGTCGTTTCAACCGGAGTCTCCTGCGCCGTTAGCGATAAGCTGGCCGACAATACCGCGCAGTAAAAAGAGTAATAACAAACAGAGCGAAACAAATCAGACATAACAGGTTCTCATCCAACCGGAACAGGCGAGTAATGCTTTGGATCATAGGGAGTTGTTAACCGCTTGACAAGCAAAAACACTTGCTGCGTGCCATTGGATGCCCTATGTTGCGCTTTGCACAGCCAACAAGCAGCACAGGGGCGCTATTCGTATGAGTCTGGAAGTGGAATTAAAATTATCGGTGATGGCTCCGATGTCAGCAGCATTGCTGCAAAACATTGACGAATGCTGGCCAAACCTTGCAAACCATGTGCAGTCACATGCCCCAGTGACGTTACTCAATGCCTATTTTGATACGGCCGAACAATGGTTTCGTCGCCACGATGCTGGCCTTCGGAGCCGCTGTAAAAATGGCCAATATCAACAAACGATTAAGTTAGCTGGCCAGCAACTTGGCGCGGCGCACGTGCGCCCAGAATACAATCAACCTTGTGCTGATGTAACACCGAAACTTGCTGATTTCCCGAACGAAGTATGGCCAGCAGGTACTGACGTTACCGCTTTACAGCAACAATTACAGGAGCTGTTTCGCACTGATTTTGTTCGGCATTGCTGGTTATTAACATTGCCAGACGGTACCGAGGTTGAGGCGGTATTGGATCACGGCGCGGTGTTGGCTGCGGGTCAGCAACAACCCCTGCTGGAAATTGAACTCGAGTTGGTCAGCGGTGATGCGCAGCAGCTGTTTTGGCTCGCCCGCCAATTGTTAGCGCGTTTCCCCTTGTGTTTGGGCTTCCAATCCAAAGCCGAACGCGGTTATCGCTTGGCGCAACATCAACCGTTGCAGTTGGCCGAGGTGTCGACTGACCCAGCCTTAAATTTCAGTCAATTGTTACGCCAGCTGCAGCAAAACTTATGGCTGCAACAGCAGGCTTTGCCATCGACAGCGCCGAATTTTTCGCCGCCAGCCTTAGAAGCGGCTATCCGCCAACAATGGCAACAATTACAGCAGTTGCTGCAAAGAACAATGGCGTCGTCGGCCGCTGAGCCATCGGTTGTGTTGCAAGACTTACAACAACGCGCCGGCACTTTGGACTTATCGCAGTCTCCAGCGATGTCGTTATGGTTATTAGATTTTTCCGGCTGGCTGCTAGCCCAACCCACAGGAAGTAACTGAGATGAGTAGCAATAATGTCCCAGAGTTAGCCGTCAATGCCGCGCCGCCATTAAGCGAAGCGCTGCAACAAACGGTGCAAAGCCAGCTAGCACCCCACGTTTTGAGTACACTTTCAACTGCGCAATATCAGCGAATTCAACATCTGGTGGCTTGCAGTAGTTTTGCCGGGCGCATCTTGTTGCAGCAGCCGGAACTAATCCAATCGCTGTTAGCATCGCAGCTACCCGCGCCACTGCAGCTAACTGCTGCCGCCAGTGAAATCGAGGTCATGCGCCAACTACGCCGCTATCGGAATGCTTGTTTGGTGCATAGTTTGGCGGCCGATGTCTGGGCCGAACAAACGGTGGCGCATTCGTTAGAGCGGGTGTCTAAACTGGCTGATGAGCTGATCAACGCCGCCTATCAGTGGGCCTATGCCGAACTGGTTAAACAGTGGGGGCAACCCCTGGATGAGCATGGCCAAGCCATGCCGCTGTTGATCTTAGGGATGGGGAAGCTGGGTGGCGGGGAGCTGAATTTTTCTTCTGACATCGATTTAATTTTTGCCTATCCACACAATGGCGATACCAGCGGTGGTCGGCGTAGCTGCGAAAATCAGCAGTTTTATACCAAGCTTGGCCAGAAGCTGATTGCACTGTTACATCAGGTTACGGCTGATGGTTTTGTTTATCGGGTCGATATGCGATTGCGGCCTTTTGGTGACAGCGGTCCTTTGGTGCTGAGTTTTGCCGCTTTTGAAGACTACTATCAGGCGCAAGGTCGGGATTGGGAACGGTACGCCATGCTCAAAGCGCGAATTTTAAACCCAGTTCAGCCTTATGCCAACGAACTGACCGCCATGCTAAAACCTTTTGTTTATCGGCGTTACATTGATTTTTCCGCCATCGAGTCATTAAGGCGGATGAAGCAGCTGATTGAACAAGAAAACCGCCGCCGCAACCGCGTTGATAATATTAAGCTCGGTGCCGGTGGTATTCGCGAAGTCGAATTTATAGTGCAAACACTACAGTTGATCCGGGGTGGTCGGATGCTGCAGTTGCAACAACCGTCAATTTTGCCGGCGCTGCGGGCGCTGGCCGACAACGAAATTTTGACCGAGGCGCAAGCAACTGGACTGCAACAAGACTACCTAATTCTGCGCCAAGTGGAACAGCTGCTGCAGGGCATGGATGATCAACAAACGCAGACACTGCCGACCGATGAGCTGTCGCGCGAGCGATTGGTGCTGGCTTGCGCCGCCGTCAGCTGGGATGCCCTAACGATGCAGATTAATCAGGCGATGGCGCGAGTGCATCAGCAATTTAGAGAAGTGATAGCGCAAGAAGATAGCGCCGAGCCCGAGCAAGTCTTATTGGGGCGAGTCCTTTGGGATAGTGATTTATCGGCGTTGGAGCTGGCGGATGAAATTAACTGGTTAGCCACCGACGAAGCGGTGCAACTGGTGGAAGCGTTGGTGCAATTTAAACAAGATTGTCAAAAACGCAGTGTCGGTCCGCGCGGACGCGACTTATTAGCTAAACTTATTCCACAGCTATTACATGGCATCGAGCTGGAACAAGCCGGCGTGGCGGTGCTTAATCGTGTGCTGGTGGTTTTTCGGAAAATTGTCAGCCGGACGGCTTATCTCGAATTATTGTTCGAAAACCCGAAAGCCTTACAGCAATTGGTCAAATTGTGCGGTTGTAGCGGTTGGTTATCGACACATTTGGCGCGCTTCCCGATGTTGCTCGACGAGCTGATTGACCCTGAAATGTTGTATCAGGTGTCGACGGTCGCCGATTATCGAGATCGGTTGCGTTTGCAAATGTTACGGGTGCCAGAAGATGATTTAGAGTTGGTGATGGAAGCATTGCGTCAGTATAAACAAGCGCAGCAGTTGCGAATTGCCGCTGCCGATATCACCGGTATTTTACCGCTGATGAAAGTAAGTGATCACCTAACTTGGCTTGCTGAAGCGGTAATGGAAAAAGTGGTCGACTTAGCCTGGCAACAAATGGTGGAAAAATATGGTTATCCAGCCGGACTTGGCGCAGGTTCGCCGAAAAACTTTGCCGTGGTCGCTTACGGCAAACTAGGTGGGTTGGAGCTTGGTTATGGCTCAGATTTAGACTTAGTGTTTTTGCATCAGTGTGATGCAACGTCCGACACCACTGGCGAGCGGGCGATTGATTCGAAACAGTTTTATTTAAAAGTAATCCAGCGAATTTTGCATCTATGCACCACGCGCACGGCGAGCGGTGTGTTATTTGATATCGACACGAGGCTGCGTCCTTCCGGGAATTCCGGCTTGCTGGCGGTTCATATTGAAACTTATCGTGATTATTTGTTACAAGACGCCTGGACCTGGGAGCATCAAGCCTTGGTACGAACGCGGGTCATTTACGGCGATGCTGCCATCAGCCAACGTTTTACCGCCATTCGAGCCGAAGTTTTAGCCAGACCCCGCGACCTCACTCGGCTCCAAAACGAAGTGCTGGAGATGCGACAAAAGCTGCGTGAACATCATGGGCTGCACAATACTGAAGTGAAGCATGCCGCAGGCGGCGTGGTAGATTTGGAGTTTATTAGTCAGTATCTGGTGCTGGCCTATGCCGCGAAATTTCCCGCCTTATATCAGTACAGCGACAATATTCGTATTTTAGATGCGGCGGCGGCGGCGGGGTTAATACCGGTGGCACAAGCAGAATTATTACAAAAGGCTTATCAGGACTTACGCGGGATCAGTCATCGGTTAACCTTGGATCCGGCCGATCCACGTCATCTGCCGGATGTGAGTGCCGCCATGCAAACGGTACAGGCTAGTTGGGCGAGGGTGCTGGCAAGCGGGCCGGTACTTCCGCATTAAGATGGGTACAATTGCTATCGAGAAAGCGGTTATTTTTGTCAGTAATGACCGCTGCCCGTTCTTTGGGGCATAAAAAGACTAACACCGGCGTTTGAAAATCGGGCGCGATAGCCGTAGCGATATCGCGCAGCGCATTCAGGTAATTCCCTTCACTGTGAAAATAGTGTTTCACCACATAATCACGCGGTAAGGTCCAAATCAGTTCAATGCTTTCTGCATCAGCAAAACCGGTCATTTGATCGCGAATTTTGCTACCGGCCGAAAATTTCCTTCTTACCGACTTTCCGGTCCATTTTTCGGCCAGCGGCGGTACGGTATTGGTGCGGGCACTGAGCGTATCGGTTAATTGATCGCTGGTATCGGGTAATTTAATCACATATTCTTTCGATAAATCTTTAGTTGCATCTAGCGAGTAACGAATTTGTTCATAAAAGTTGGTGAAATTTTGCGCGGCATTGCGGGAGATGACGCTAGTAGTTTCGGTGCTACTCTTTAACAAATCTGGATTAAATAACACCACAAAAGCGACAACTAACAAAATCACAGCTGCTGCTAAGTGTTTGAACCAAAACCACATGATAGAGATCCTTCTTGAATATAAGTCGTCATACTAGACAAAGAATCTGGCACTGCCAACTGCTATTTCAGTGCTGCAGTGCGTCATTGCTGAGCCTGTTAATAATAGCTGGGATCCGAGTCAGAGGGGCGCGTTTTGAAGCGGCGGTGCAACCACATATATTGGCCAGGAGCTTGTAATACAGCTTGCTCAACACATTGATTAACCAGTGTAATATCTGCCACGTCATCGCCAGTTGGAAAATTCTGCAGTGCCGGTAACGCTTGCACCCGATACCCTTGGTTGTTGGGTAAACTTTGGGTGAAAACCGGCACTACACTACAATTGGCGGCTTTGGCAAACAGTACTGTGCCGGTGGTAGAGGCGGTATCGGGCACCGCAAAAAAGGGCACAAACACCGCCCGTTTTCGACCGTAATCCTGATCGGGCAGGTAAAAACAAATTTCTCCGCTGTTTAATGCCTCAATTAAACCTTTGACATCACGTTTACCAATCATATATTTGTTACTACGAATACGGCCGCGATACATAAAATATTCCATCAGCGCGTTATTGTGCGGGCGGTAAAAGCCAACACTGGGGTGCGTGAGGCCAATCACTCGACCGGCGGCTTCCAGATGCAACATATGGGTCGCCAGCAATAATACGCCTTTGCCTTGGGCAAGCTCTGCTTGAATATGTTCAAAACCGTCAAAATGCGCCAGCTTTTTAAAGCGCCAGTCCGGCCACCACCAGCCAATAATCGTCTCAATCAACGCACAGCCAGTTTGTCGGGCGTTTTCTTTTAGGAGCAGTTGACGCTCTTGCTCGGTTTTTTCTGGAAAACAAAGTTCGAGGTTACGGTTGGCCACTTTGCGTCGTGATTTTAATAGCTTAAAGGTCAATAAACCAAGGCCTCGGCCCAGTGCCATCAGCCATGAATAAGGCAACCAGCTCAGCAGATAGGCCAAAGCCAATGCCAACCACAGCAACCAGTAACGCGGATGCAATAACGATAATTGAAAAGGAGGAGACTGGATCAAGGTGGGTCCTCAAACTGGAAAAACGGCATTGTAACCGAATTTCCTTTTGAAAACAGATCAGAGCTTTCGGTTAAATAAAACCGATGCCGAGCACCCTATGGCTGTAAAACAATAGGGTGCCTGCCATGGGTTAACCGCCTAACGAACGGTTGACGATAGCCAAATCGGCTTCAGTTAAGGTACCGGCAGCTTGTTTGAGTGACAACACCGCGAGGATATAATCGTAACGCGCTTTGGTCAGGTTGCGGCGGGCATCAAACAGATTACGAGTGCTGATCAGCACGTCAACAATGGTCCGAGTGCCCACTTCAAAACCGGCTTCTGTGGCTTTTAACGCACTTTCAGCAGAAACCACCGCTTGTTCTAATGCCTTAATACCAGCAATAGCTGCACCGACGTTGTTATAAAAACTACGCGTCTGACGTAACACACTACGATGACCTAATTCTAAATCTTCGCTGGTGGCGACGTAATTAGCACGACGGACGTCTTGAACCGCTGATGTCGCGCCGCCCGAATAAATAGGCACACGTAGCGTCACGCCAACGGAATCGCTGTCACTTTGAAAGCTATCGCGACTGTCCGCTAAAGATTTTGATGCATCTAATGACACAGTTGGGTAATGCCCTGCGTCTGCAACATCAATATCGTTTTGGGCGATTTCAACCGCCAATTTGCGAACTTTTAAATCGAGGTTATTTTCTTCAGCAATAGCAACCCAATCGGCAGCTGCTGCCGGTTGTGGCGCTACTGGTGTGAAGTTGACGGTATTGAGTGGCGCCAGCTTCGAATGGTACTCGCCGGTAATTTCCTGCAACGCTTCTTTGGCATTTTCCAGCGCATTGGTGGCGGAAATTTCACGAGCAACCACGCTGTCGTATTGCGCTTGTGCTTCGTGCACATCGGTGATGGCGGTCAAACCAACGGCAAAACGTTGTTTGGTTTGTTCCAGCTGACGTTCAACAGCACGTTTTTCGGCGACTACAAAAGTTAAATCATCGTCGGCGCTTAGCACATTAAAATACGCAGTGGAAACCCGGACAATCAGCGCCTGCAAGGTGGCGTTATAGCTAGTTTGGCTTTGCAACGCTTGTTTTTCAGCAGTGGATAAATTTGACCAGTCAGCCCAGTTAAAAATGGTCTGCTGCAAGTTAATGCGATTGG
>JBBKWN010000147.1:0-7981 GCA_037968955.1 Rheinheimera sp.
GTCCGTAAGCGTCCATTGTCCTTGTAGAAACCATCCTGATTTCTAGCTTGTCCATAAGCGTCCATTGTCCTTGTAGAAACCATCCTGATTTCTAGCTTGTCCATAAGCGTCCATCGTCCTTGTAGAAACCATCCTGATTTCTAGCTTGTCCGTAAGCGTCCATCGTCCTTGTAGAAACCATCCTGATTTCTAGCTTGTCCGTAAGCATTCAATTCCCTACTGATTTTCATCCTAAAATCAGAGCTCGTCCTGAACTTCCTGAATCTGTATTTGCGTCCAAGTTGATTATGCTCGCTAGAAATCAAGGTGTTCAGGTGGCTTCTAGCCACCCATAACTATCATCCAGTTATCACATCAAAAATGGCGAAACATCATCTCAATCCGATGAACATAGTATGCTTCAGATTAACTGTGAAATGCGCCGTGTGTTGCTGAGGCTGTTGTCGTAAATAAATTGAAATATATCTGTTTTAATTATTATTAAATAATAAACAATGGCTTATGGTTATTTTATGATGAGATTAGTGCGAAAAAGCTGCCATATCCTACCAATATGTGAGATATATCTCACAAGGCAATGGCAGTTATGTCCGTTTTTTGCAAAGGGTGGTATTCCTTTGGTGAACCTATTATCCTATCAGCCGTTTATTGACCCCCTGAAATTCGGATCTGAAAGCAAGATGGCGCGCGAACAGTTAGGCATTTGTGCCGAAGCAAACTTACATGGCATGGTATTGCTGATCAATGCGTTGGATGGGCACCAGGCCGCTATTCGTTTACAATTGGCCAGACTGCCCGCGCTGATCCAAAGACTGTCGGATCAATTTTCGGAATCTAATCTGTCAGCAGTTGTTGCGGTAGGTATTGGGTATTGGGATGCATTGTATGGCAATCAGAGGCCCAAGGATTTGCAACCTTGGCTTCCACTTTCTGTCGACGATATTAATATGCCCTCAGTGCCATTCGACCTATTGTTGCAAGTACGAGCGGATCGATATGACGTATTGCATCTTGCAGCACAACAGTGTTTTCAACTATTAAGCCAACATGTTGAATTGGCAGAACAAATTCATACGTTTAGATATATGGATGGCCGAGATTTAACAGGGTTCCTTGATAGACCTGACGCGCCCAAGGGGCGTCGAAAACGTGAGCTTGCGTTAATTTCAGAACAGACTGATAGTGTATTCGCTGGCGGCAGTTATCTCCACTTCCAGCGTTACCGATTGGATATGGTGCGCTGGCAGCAACTGACGCAGCAACAACAGGAAATGATCATGGGCTGTCGGAAAATAGACGGTCAGCGCTTACCTCTTGCACAACTAGATGAAAATAGTCACGAGTTAAAAGCAACCACTATTACCTTGGACGGGCAGGCTTTACCACTGTTGTTTCAAAACATGCCCTACGGCCAACTAAAAGTGCAAGGCATGTTGAGTTTAGGCTTTGCTGCTGATGCAAAAGCATACTTGGGTTGGTTAAAAGCTAGGATGGGACAATCAGGTCGGGATAATTATGACCTATTGTTGGACTATACTCAGGCTGACTACGGTGCAGCATTTTTCGCACCTTCAGTCAGTTTTATGGAGCAACAAGCAGGTTTGTTGTGAATTGGTTTTTTATGAAATTTAAAAGCGCCATTTACCTAAACTTTTTCGAAGAGCTCTGTCACTTTATTTAAAGTGAAATTGATGTTTTTTACGCTGGTTGGAGCAATAAATATCGTGTCATCACCAGCAATAGTGCCAAGCACCCCTTCAGCCTTACCTACAGAATCAAGCAATCTAGCAATGAGCTGTGCCGCTCCAGGACTTGTCCGGATAATAATCATGACATCGTTGTGTTCGATATCGAGCACTAGTTGTCTTAGCGGACTTTTGGTCGTAGGTACACCGAGTTCCGGTGGCAAACAATAAACCATTTCCTGACGGACGTTACGTGTGCGCACTGCACCGTATTTACTGAGCATACGTGATACTTTTGACTGACTGACATTATCAAATCCTTCAGCTTTTAACGCCTCGACTATGTCACTTTGTGAGCCAAATCGTTCTTCTTTTAATAACGATTTAAAAGCAGAAATCAATGCTTCTTGTTTTGATTGCTTGGTCATCATCTATCGTTCTTATCAAATTAACCGGCCAATTGCAGCAAAGTTAACACAGCCAGCCTGACATGGCAGTAAAATCGGTTTAAATGCGCTAAAATGCTTAGACTGTAGGCGTAAGTCATTTGTAATTTAGCCGTGTTTTAAGTATTGTTGGCGCGTTTTTAAATGAACCGTAAATTGGGAGAATAGCATGAAAGTTGCCGTATTAGGTGCTGCTGGTGGTATCGGCCAGGCCTTATCTTTATTACTGAAGTTAAATCTGCCTGCTGGCACGGATTTAGCGTTGTATGACTTAGCTCCGGTGACTCCGGGTGTTGCGGTAGATTTAAGCCATATCCCGACGGCCGTCAAAGTGACCGGCCATGGTAAAGAAGATTTAAACACAGCTCTTGCTGGCGCTGATATCGTGATGATCCCTGCAGGGATGCCACGTAAACCAGGCATGGATCGCTCAGATTTATTTAACATTAACGCTGGCGTCGTGAAGACTCTGGCAGAAGCGATTGTGCAGCAATGTCCAAAAGCTTTGGTCGGTATTATTACTAATCCAGTAAACACAACTGTTGCTATCGCTGCTGAAGTGTTCAAAAAAGCAGGAACTTACGATCCAAAACGTTTATTTGGCGTTACAACTTTAGATGTGATCCGTGCAGAAACTTTTATCGGCGAATTAAAAGGCAAAAACCCTGCGGAATTAGTCGTTCCTGTGATTGGTGGCCATAGTGGGACGACAATTTTACCTCTGCTTTCTCAAGTCGATGGTGTAAGTTTTACTGCTGAAGAGGTTTCTTCACTGACTTATCGTATTCAGAATGCTGGAACCGAAGTTGTTGAAGCAAAGGCTGGTGGCGGATCTGCTACTTTGTCTATGGGTCAAGCCGCAGCACGTTTTTGTGTATCTTTGGTTAAAGGTTTACAAGGCGAAGCGGTTGCTGAATACGCTTATGTTGAAGGTGACGGTGAGCATGCTCGATTCTTCGCTCAACCAATCACATTAGGCAAAAATGGAGTTGAAGCTCTGCTCCCAATTGGAACTTTAAGTGCTTATGAACAGCAGGCTATGAACGACATGCTGCCAACTTTGAAAGCAGATATCACCTTAGGTGAAGAGTTCGTTAATAAAGCTTAATTTTCGAATGTTTAAAAAGCCAGCAACTGCTGGCTTTTTTGTTTTCTGTGACCCGTTGTTAGATAATATTGATACTTAACGAAAAGAGGCGATCAAGTATTGCGTTCAACTGCCATGTCCGCTAGTGCGAGCAAGGCATCTTTGTAGGGAGACTCGGCCAAAAACGCTATAGATTCGCGGGCCTTCCGTGCCTCCTGCTCGGCAATGTTGCGGGTGTAGTCAAAAGCGCTGGTTTGCTCTAACGCAGTCATTATTTCATCAAGCTTACTGAGACCATTGCTTTCAATGATGGCTTCACGAATCAGTGCCTTTTGCTGTGAAGTCCCGTGCTTTAATGCATGGATAAGTGGCAATGTCGGCTTACCCTCAGCAAGGTCGTCGCCGATATTCTTGCCTAGCTCGTTAACGTCGGCCTGGTAATCGAGCACGTCATCAATCAATTGAAATGCAGTGCCAAGGTGCATGCCATAATCTTGCATCGCCTTCGTAATGATTTCATCCTGATTTGAAAGTACCGCGGCAAGCTGAGTTGCTGCTTCAAATAATTTCGCGGTTTTGCAATAGATAACCTGCATGTAACTTTCTTCAGTTGTGTCAGGGTCATTTACATTCATCTACTGCAACACTTCGCCTTCGGCAATGATATTGGTTGCGTCTGCCAGAATTTCCATTACCGGCATCCGTCCAAGTGACACCATCAACTGGAAGGACCGTGTGTAAAGAAAGTCGCCAACCAAAACACTGGCTTGATTGCCGAACACAGCATTTGCTGTTTCTTTACCACGTCGCAATGTCGATTCATCTACGACATCGTCATGCAGCAAAGTAGCTGTATGTATAAATTCAATAATAGTAGCCAGTGTAATATGTTGCTGGCCTTGATAGCCTAATGCACGAGCGGCAAGTACTGCCAATAGAGGGCGAAGTCTTTTACCGCCACTATTGACGATATAAATACCGAGTTGATTAATTAAAGCGACATCTGAACTGAGTTGAGAGAAGATGTGCTGATTGACTGCAGCCATATCTTCTTGGCTTAACAGTTTGATTTCATCGAGCGTCATTCTGAATAACTGTACCAACGGTTAAAGTGGCTTGATTCTACACCAAGAGCCAGATCGGAAAAACTAAAACTACAGCATTTTGTGAAGTGCTGACATTTTTTAGAATTCCTCTTGCGAGGGTAGGGGAAATTGCGTACAATTCGCGCCCTGTGAATATAATTAACACGCCCCTTATGTAGCTGGCGTGATCTGTACGGAGTTAACTATGTACGCGGTTTTCCAAAGTGGTGGTAAACAGCACCGAGTGACTGAAGGCCAAACTCTTCGTCTAGAAAAACTGGACTTAGAAAAGGGCGCAATCGTTGAATTTGCTGCTCTGATGGTTGTAAATGGCGAAGAAGTCAAAATCGGTACTCCTTTAGTTGAAGGCAGTAAAGTAACTGCGGAAGTGGTCAATCATGACCGTGGCGATAAAGTTAAAATCGTTAAATTCCGCCGTCGTAAGCACTCACGTAAACAAGCTGGCCATCGTCAGTGGTTTACTGAAGTGAAAATTACTGGCATCAGCGCTTAATTCAGGAGTAACGACTCATGGCAAGTAAAAAAGGTGTAGGTAGTACACGTAATGGTCGTGATTCAGAAGCGAAACGCTTAGGTGTTAAGCGTTTCGGTGGCGAATCAGTATTAGCTGGTAACATCATAGTTCGTCAACGCGGAACTAAATTCCACGCTGGCACAAACGTTGGTATCGGCAAAGACCATACCCTGTTTGCTTTAACTGACGGTAAAGTTCAGTTTGAAGTGAAAGGCGAACATAACCGTAAATTCGTTAGCATTGTCAGCGAATAATCGGAAAGCTTTTTGGAAAAGCCCCGCCTGAGTGCGGGGCTTTTTTTATGTACCAGACATTGATGGCCTAAGTGCAGTGGGAATGCGTCAGCCTTTCCAGTAATATTTCGCAATAATATTACTTCCGCACGACTTCGGTCGTCGTTTTGAGAAATCAATTGATGTTTGTCGATATTACCGGCGTGCGTGGTAATTGAATGACAACAGCCATTCGGCTGGAGTGATTGTTTTTTCGCCGAAAGTCATGCTTGGGTTTATAATATCCACAAGCAAAATAGCAGGATAGGTCAGATGAAATTTGTTGATGAAGCGGAAATCCGCGTCGAAGCCGGTGACGGTGGTAATGGCATAATCAGTTTCCGTCGGGAAAAGTTTGTCTCCAAAGGTGGCCCTAACGGCGGCGATGGTGGTGACGGTGGCGATGTTTATCTGCAGGCTGATACAAACCTGAATACCTTGGTTGACTTTCAATTCGAGAAATTTCATATCGCTCAAGGTGGCCAAAATGGCATGAGTACCAACTGTACCGGTCGACGTGGTGAAGATATGGTGCTGCGCGTTCCTGTTGGTACTCGTGCAGTCGACATTGATACCAATGAAGTTTTAGGTGATTTGACCCAAAATGGTCAAAAGCTGATGGCGGCAAAAGGTGGTTGGCATGGTTTAGGTAATGCCCGTTTTGCAAGTAGTACCAACCGCACACCACGGAAAAAGACCAATGGTACCCCCGGAGAAGTACGTAACTTGCGGTTGGAGTTGCTACTCCTCGCAGATGTCGGAATGTTGGGATTACCGAACGCCGGGAAATCGACTTTTATCCGCGCTGTTTCATCCGCAAAACCAAAAGTTGCAGACTATCCATTTACTACGCTTGTGCCTAATTTAGGTGTTGTGCGTACTGAAAGCTGCAAGTCTTTTGTTATAGCCGATATTCCAGGGCTTATAGAAGGTGCGTCCGAGGGGGCTGGTTTAGGTATCCAGTTTTTAAAACATTTAGAACGTTGTGGCTTGTTGCTGCATATGATCGACGTACTGCCTGCAGATGGTTCTGATCCCGCTGAAAATGCGCAGGTTATCATTCAAGAGCTAGCAAAATATAGCGACAAATTGGCGCACAAGCCTCGCTGGTTAGTCTTTAACAAGATTGATTTAGTGATGGACGATGAACTCGAAGAAATTAAACAGCGAGTGATCGAAAGCATTGGTTGGGATGGCCCCGTTTATACTGTATCGGCCGCATCTCGAACAAACACTGAACAAATGTGTCATGAAATTCAGCAGTATTTAGATGTATTGCCAAAAGAAATTGTAACAGAACAGTTGTTAGACCCAGTGCAATTCAAGTGGGATGACTATCACGAGCAAGCGATGGATTTGTCAGATGACTTGGATGATGACGATGATTTTGATGACGACGATTATGATGTGGAAGTTATTTACCAGCGGTAAGGGTATAAGATGAAAATTTCCTTGGTAGCGGCGATGGCTAATCACAATGTTATTGGCTTTAATAATCAAATGCCATGGCATATGCCTGCAGATCTAGCGCACTTTAAGCAAGTGACGCTAGGTAAGCCTGTAATCATGGGCCGCAAGACATATGATTCAATAGGCCGCCTGCTACCAGGGCGTCGTAATATCATTATTAGCCGGCAAACTCCCCCGGAAGAGTTCGCAGCCGATTGGGTGCATTCAATTGACGACGCATTAGCTTTAGTTTCAGAGCAACCTGAAGTGATGATCATTGGCGGAGCTGAATTATATCAGCAAATGCTGCCGCGTGCTGACCGGCTCTATGTGACCCATATTGATTTGGATACAGTTGGTGATGCATATTTTCCAGATTATCAATCTGATAGTCGCTGGCGAGTAATCTCCAGCGAATATTTTGCGGCTGACAGTAAAAACTTACATGCATATCGGTTTGTGTTACTCGAAAAGTAAAGCTGTCGTGCGGGTTGATTGCACAGCGTATAACATGTTGCTACTATTAGTCTGGTCTGGATCCTAACTGTTTGAGAGGTCGTCTATGAAAGTATTACCAGCGATGTTATGCGGTTCGCTGTTAACTGGTCTGTTTGTGGTATCTCCGGTAGTGAATGCTGATCAACAGCTAGCGGCGTCAATGTGTGACTACGTCAAAGCTGATGATAAAAATCGTTTTCGCAAATTACTTAGTGATAACCGGTTACGTCTGCGTAATATCTATGATGGCGTTATGTGCGATGGTCATCCGCTTGTGCGCTTTGCAATCGTCAGTAATGCTGGTGGCGCTGGCGAGTTTATTATTAAACAGTTACCAGCAGCACAGATTAGTGCTTCAGGTGATATTGCCTGGGCAGAAGCAAACCATTCAAGTTCAGGACTGATTGCTGTCCTAAAAGAACGAGCAGGTGGTGGTGACTAGTAGGTTGCCATCACAGTCAAAAGGACCGCAGTGATGCGGTTTTTTTATATCTGAATTCCAGAAGCTAAAAATAGCATGTACTCGTCGCTAGAGTTATTTACAACGGCTGATCAACACTGAGCTCAGTTCATTGTTTAAGTGTTGCAGTAAAGTAGTGGTAGAGCTTTTTTCTGCTCTATTTACAAGTTTGTCGATATTGCTTATGCGGTTAGTGACATTAACGGTACAGCATGTGTACAGCGATTGTTATATATACTTTGGAACGGTATCACGATGGATATTGCATTGCGGTGAAAGGCGCCGGCCATACCCATTTAGTAGTGCGGTTACGATAACGAAGGGTGGCTTGAGGGGCGTCGAAAGATGGCAATTTGCTAGTGCTTTGAAAACTGACGACCGAGGAAGTCGAAGATACTTTCCAGTTAGATAAACAGCGTTTTACGCGTTTTTTGAATTAACAGTAAAAGTCGAGATAGTATTTT
>JBBKWN010000148.1:0-45962 GCA_037968955.1 Rheinheimera sp.
GCTCATGATTAGACGGCATAACGTTCTTCCTCCTGCTGGAGTGACACCAGCACTTCCATTTGTAATTCAGTGACATAACTTTCATCACCATGGCGAAACCATAACTGCTGCCCAGAAGGCAAAGCTTCACGGAATGTCAGTCGTGGGCACATGGCAATGAGTTTTAGCAAATGTTCGAGACACAGCGGGTTGGCAAAATCAAACCACATCGGTTTGCGATAACGGTCTAGATTGTGCTCTTGTGCGTCAAGCGAGGAGCCCGCAACCTCACCAGCGACAAAACATTGAGTTGGCAAGCCAAACTCGCGTCGCAACTGCTCAGCCAACTTTAACCGTTGCTGCTCTGGCATTTCCCGCGCTAGTCCTTGCAACGCCGTTGCGCGTACCCGCCATGTTTCACGGTACAACACCAAAGGGCCTTCACTGATCCGAGCAACATGATCGACATCGGCTTGTTCATTGCGAACTTGAAACAGATGCTGCGGCCGCACCAGATGAAAAGGCTCAGTCAGTTTGATCAGCAGATAACTCAGGCCCCAATCCGGCTGTGGCATCACCCCGCCGAGATAACACAGCTGCACCGGCTGACCATCACTTTTGCAAAATTGCAGCTGATTGCTGGCCTCGTCATGGCGCAATACCAACTGTGCCAAGGGTAAACAGCGCTCTGGTTCAATACTTTCTCCAGGCCAGCCTAAAACTTTTGAGGTCACATAACGGTGCGACTGCAGCGAGTTACATTCGCTTGATAACGCAATTTCGACCACTTCAGCGCCTTCAACTGCAGCCTGATTCAGCCAGTCGGTCAGCAGCTCTGCTGTTTGCGCCGCGCCACGCTGACCCACAGGTAAATAGCGACAAGCCTGCCAGCCAAGGCGCTCATACAACAGATTCAGCACCATCGTGCCGCCGCCACGCTCTAGCTCGGCCAGATCAGCACAAATCAGCTGGCCATATAAAGTCACGCCCATCCGGGTTTGCTGCAGTTGTAGCTGGCTGGAAAAAGTTTGTGCTCGTTGTTTAAAGCCAGCTGCCTGGCGGTGCAAAAAATCCAGCACATTGTCGCAGCGTCCGCCAACGCCAAACTGCTGAATAAATTCATGTTGCAACAAGGCATAGGCCGGGTCTAACCGGATCCGGTCAGCAATCGAACGGCCGATATGGCTGGCCAGCTGATACAGGCCACGTCCAAACCGGATGCTGGCACCTTGTTGCCAGACGGTTTCACCACAGTTGCTTTGGTAAGGTTCAACAAAACGGGCGCCAATACGCAGATAAATCTGGTCAATATGCCGGTCAATCCGCTGGCTGAGCAGTGCCAGTTCATGGTTCTGGGCAAGAATAAACTGCTGTTCAAGCTGCACCAGTTGTTCTAGCTGTGCAATCAATGGTGCCGCGAGTTCGGTGCCGTGTTGTGTTAATTCCTGCAGCAGACACTGCATTGGCTGTGCTTCCTGACCATGCCACAACACCGTTGGCGTGATGATATCTAGGTCCAACAATTGGTTAATCCAGCTGGTGGCCTGTGCCTCGTCATACTGTCCCAATACCTGCAGCAGTTGTCGCCAGCTGAACTGATCCGGTAACTGTTGCAGCTGCTGTGCCAGCCACTGCGGAAAACGGGCCTGCATTGGTTGTTGCTGCCGCCATGGCCGGCCTAGCAATTCGATATGCACATTGGCCAGCACTCTGACCGCGCCTTGCTGCCAGTCCAGGCTGCTATTTTTTTCCAGCCGGATGTCGTGCAACCAGCGCAAATCCTGCTGGATATAGCGGCAAATTCTGGCGATGACACCACGGTTAATTTCGGGATGGATCAACGTTTCTAGTGTTGATACCCGCAGTTCGCTGCGACCGGCGGGTGCATATTCAGCCGGTAGGTTCGCCATAAAAGTACTGAGCGGGCTGGTTTTAGCCGAAGCCCTTGCCATATAACTGAACAAGCTGCGTTCGGTTTTACTGCTGGTTAGCTTGCCGTCATTCCACTCTTGCGGTTTCAGGGCTTTTTGATACAGCCTTGGATTATTTAACGCCAGCGCGTGGACAAAATCTGCCGATTGCAAACTGCGGCGCAGGGCGGGCCGTAGGCCGTGATCCAGATCATGGCGCAAACCGCTTTCCGCCTCGGTTTGTGCCTGTTCTAACTGTTGCCAGGCCTCAGTCAGTTGCGCTGCGGCCTGCTGTTCAGCCGCTGGCCAAAGTTGCCAGATCTGCTGCTGTTGCAACCAACGCTGCGGGTTTTTGTTTTTTTTCAGCTGACGACGCAACGTCATCAGTTCGTGCCGTAACGCGTCGTCTTGCTGCGCCGGAATAAAATCATATAAAAAAGTCGCCAGCTGGTTACCAAGAGCGGTCACTCGTTGCTCCGCTGCCAGCCAGTCGTTGATCGCCTGCCGGGTGCGGGGCATGGTGCAGCGGGCCAGTAAGTCATACGGCAACCCAGCTTTGCGGACTAAAATATGCGGTGATAATTGGATCTGCATCATCAGACTCCTGTCAAAAAGTAGCAGGCCAGCAGCAGCGGCGGCAACAGCAGCAACACGGTGTAAGCCTGACGAAAACGGCGTCGGAACATCGGATAACGGCTGTCTAGCCGACCCAGCGGATCGGTCAGCCGCTGACGCAGAGTCTGTAACCCATCACTGTCCCGAAAGGGCGATAAATTGCTGATGCTCTGGCTCAGCTGCAACGCGGCCAGCCAGAGCCAGACACTTTGTGCTGGTTGCAGCAGCGCCAGTATGGCAAAACCACAGGCCAGCGTTAAATCACACCAAGGCCCGGCCAACGCAATACGGCTACGCGCCAGTGGTGACGGTTGTGCCGGTAAGGCTTTGGTGGAAATAAACGGCGTCGGAAACAAACGACCAGCCCAGCGCACCCCCATCCCCGACACCGGAATGCCAAAAAAGCGGCAGGCGATGGCATGGCAAAGCTCGTGACAACTCCAGCCCAACGGCAACCAGGCCAATAGCCAGAGCGACGGCCAGCTGACGGTGGTCGCAGCGGCAGTGATCGATTGCTGGATGAACAAAGCAATTAACAACAGCGAAAAGAGGGGAACGCCATACCAGACCGCAGCACGCAGCACGGTAGGGAGCCGATGCAATCCCGCCGCTAGCAGTGCCGCCAGCCGGTCCGGATTTGGTAGCCGCCAGCAACCTTGCCGGCTTTTCTGTCTGATTTGCGGCTGCAGCTCGGTCTGGTAGACCAGACCGTAGCGTCCTAGCTGCTGTACCAGATCGGTGACTCCGGACGGCATCTGCCCACGTTTGGGCGTGGCGAGCTGTAAATACTCTAGCTCTGAGCGCAGCGCTGGCGCCAGTTTCAGCGTCGGCGCGTCACCATGAGTATCAATCACCAGCCAGCCGTCGTACTGCTCAATACATTGCACCCCACTTTTCAGCTGCATGTTCATTCGGCTTGCTCCTTCCCGTAACCAAGGGCAAACAACGCCAGCACGGCATCGGTCATGCCGTCAGTCTGACCATACGTCAGTAAAGCTTCATCTAGCGCCCCCCCGGCGATAGTACCCACCAGATTTTGCGCACAAACTCGCAGCCACAAATCACCCGCCAGCTGACCGGCGTGTTGCCACATCATCCGATAGCCAAAATCTTCATCCCGATTCAAGATTTCATACAAATTGGCGCTGAACAGGATCAGGGCGCTGGCTTCGGTCAGTGAGGTCTGATTGGCAAAACGGCTGAAATCAAGATCAGCATCGCCATACATTAGCTGTAATGACTGGCTTTGAGGCAGATAGCGGTATAAGCCGGCCGGATGATCGGTTGTGTCGTATCGCACCAACACCCAGTAATTCAGCGGCAGTACCGTTTGATGCTGTAGTTGCAAAGCTTGCGACAGTTGCTCGGTCTGTTCCAGCAGTTGCAATAACGTCGCCGAAGGGACTGCTTTCGCGGCAAAATCCCGTACTGCCCGCCGTTGTTTCATCACCTGACCCAGATCAGCACTGGCCAATACCGGAATGCGTGCGGTTGGTTCCTGCCAGAAGCGCTGGCGGCGGGATGGCCGCATCGCCAGGAAATGGTCAACCATCTGGTCGGAGAAACGTTCAGTTTGCACTTGGCTGCCAAGACCAACGGCATGCGTCAGCACAAAGCGGTTTTCGCGGTGCGAAATACTCATTTCATCCATCAACCCGGCACTGAACCAGTCATAAAACTGTTGCTGTGCCACGCCCAACCGTTGTGCCAGTTGCCGCACATAGGTTTGCGCCACACCCGCGTCCAGATTGGTGATTTTAAAGCAGGAATTGCCATACTTCGCCCGTACCCGCTGCAAGGACGCCACACCAAATAACACCACTTGCGGCAATGCCGGGACCTGCAACATGGCGCTGAATAAATCTGGGTTCAGTTCACCGAGATATTCCAGGCTGTGGCTACGGCCATCATAGTGATAACGGCCATCCGGGACCCCCTCCACCGCCTGGATCGCCAGATACGCTTCCGGCGACGACAGACCGCCACCGGTGGGCGGGATCAATCGCGGCTGCCCGTCGATCTGCTGATAGCCGTAGCTGTACACCAGCACATCGGCCAGTTGCTGTAGGCTGATAGAACGCTCGTCGGCCTGTACCACAAAAGCTTTTGGCAACTCGGTGGCTTGGGGCAGTTTGTAACTGATTTTGCTGTAAAACCGTGGTTTGCCGGTCGCGGTCAGACTGCGGTTTGATGCCTTGTAATGTTGCAGGTGAAACGACTCGCCAATATAAGATTTTGGCGGCATCCGAAATGAATTGTGTAGATCCCACAAAGCTTCAGCGCGGCTATTGTTCAGCGGCGCCAGATGAGAAAGCGCTCCATCGGCCACACCCGGCATTGGACACACTTTCACTGGATTACCGGCCAGCATTTCGCCCAATTCATAGTGTTTACAGACGTTAAAAACAGTTTGTTGCGACACCTTTGCCAGATAATTGGTGAATTCGTGGCAGATATTACCCAGCCAGAATTGCCGATCACCCGGATTGATGTGTTGTTGTTGATCCGGCGCTATCCGCTGTTGCAGGCTTTGATAACTGACCGACAATTTGCCGTCAAACAATGGGCCGATACAGGCATCTTTGCCACTGAGTGAGGTATAAAACACAATCACACCACGCTCACGCAGCTGCTGACATAACTGCTGGTTTTGCTGAAAATTCGGGCCTTCCAACAGCAGCACAATATTGGCATCAAGCAAAGACGCATCGGCGCAATCACTTGCGAAACTACAACTGGCAACCGGTAGATCCAGCAACATCTGTTGCAGCATCGGCAAATAATCGGCATCGGCCAACACCGCCAGCCGTTGCGTTTGCAAGTGTTGCCACGCTGATTCGCGGCTGGAAAAACTGCGACCGGCACTGATAAAACGCCCCAGATAACTAGCAAGGCCGCCGGTGGCGGTTGCTGGGCCATCCTCCAGTAATCCTTTGTTGGCCAGTAAAGTGACAATATCAAACACCCGGCCTTTCAGATCGGCAGGCACTTGCTGTTCCAGCTCGGCTATCGTCAGGTCGCCGGTCAGATAAGGTTTAAGTTGCGGTAGCAACACCCTCGCACCACGACCTTTAAACACTTGAATGGTGTAACTGCCAATCACCAGCAAATCATCATCGCGAAATGGCAGTAATTTTAATTCGTTAATCAAACGGGGCCGTTTTGGCAGCATCATCGCCAGTTCCGGATCGGTCCGGTAAAAATTGGCGGTATCTTTGACTGAAGTCACATAAGCGTTCATGCCAGCGCCCTCCGCAGTTCAGGAACCAAGTCTGAGACAAAGCGCACTGCATAATATTCTTCCTCTTGTGGACGGCAGGTCCGACAATGGTGAATGGCAATAACTTCAGTGTCTTCAATCGGACCATCCACAATATTGATCCGGCGTAATTTGCCTGGCTCAACCTGATGCTGGCGGCACGACTCAATAAAACCCGCGGTCATATACAACAGGCCACCGGTATAACCTGGCAGTTGTTCCTGTGGCTGACGGCTAAAGTAACTTTCTATCGCCAGCTCACGTTCGGCGGTCTGATGATGTTTTAAGTGCGATAAATCACGTCGGTGGAAGCAGTCAAAACATGCGCTGCTGCCAGGCACAAAATAGGGGCCACAATATAAAAAACGATCACTTAGAAAACTCAACACCCAAGATGTTTTGAGCTCACGTAGCCGATGTTCAAGTTTCCGGATCGCTGCGATACGTTTGTTCGTCAATACCACCGCGACGAGCTCTGGGTCGGCCAAAGCATCCGTATCTAATAATTGCAGCGCCTGATCCAGCGGCATCGCCTGACCTTGAAACTGCGGCAATGCAGCAACTGCACTACCAAAATCTCCTTCGTAAATCAGTAACATAATGTATTCCTTCTCAGGCAAATGGTTGGGGAGCGGGATTGACCATATCTTCGGTCATCGGGCCAAAACCGGCTTTTTGCGGATATTGATACAACCGCGGATGGCCAAGAAAACGGGCACGCTGCACTGGCGTCATCGGCATCAGTCCCGGAATAATCACCCGCACAGTGCGCAAACCCACGTCACGCAATTCGTCGGTGGTCAGTTCCGAGATATAAACTTTGTAGCCAAGATCACTAAATCGACGTTTCAGCCACTGCAACCTACCGGCATCGTCAGAGGGATAATCTGATTTGATCGCTGAAATAGGGCGACGAGTCGGGCTATTGAGCAGGAAATCAAAATGTGAACGGTGTTCTGGCCGTCCCATATAAGCCGCGCCATCTTCCAACCGCATAAAGTCTTCTACGTTCTGCGGAATCTCATGATCACGTTCAAACATGGTGCGCCCAGATGCAGACTCCCGAATCACTTTGGCTGCAGCTTCAGCAGCATCAAAGCTGGTTGAGCAGCTAACAAACTGTGACAAAGTCGGGTGCCCATCGACCAGCTGTACCGAATAAATTGTGGGAATGCCGATATCAGTGGTGGCATCAAAAAACAGCTGTTTCATATGACCACGACCAAGCTGGCGGAATTTATCTTTGTGTGCCTCCTGCACCGGTAAATCAAATTCGACTTGTGCCAGCGGTAACTTCGCGAGCCAAGTCAGTGCGATGGCGTCACGCTCCACCACTTCACAAATGGCCGATGTCACGGCTTTAATCAGATCAGAGTGCGCGGCAACGCCGGTCGAAATGGGATACACAAAGTTTTCGTGTTCACTGCCTTGCACAAACAAATGGGTCAGGATGGCCGGAACATATACTTCCCGATCTTCAGTCAGCGAATACGATTTCACCCAGCGGATTGGGGCGTCCGGATCTGCTTTGCCAATCATCGCATGTGGATTTGCCAGCTCACGTTCTGAGCACACCGGTAACGTCGATAAATCCATGGCTTCGTCGCCAAGTTCATTTTGTGAAGCCACTATCCAGCTGCTGCTTTCATTAAGCATACTGTTGGCATAACGTTCAGCAGCTTCGGCCACCGACCGCACCAGCGCCAGTTCACGATATTCGTCACTGCCGGCGCCACCAATAGCACCAGGCGTGACCATACCGCCGTTGCTGGAGCGAACGTGCGGGGCGGTCATGGTCAGATTGCCAAGACCGGAACTGTAGATCTTAAATTCCGGGATCCCCATTTCGCCCTGAAATAACGGGACTGGTTCTTCCACCACACCGCCGACCGGCCGGATGAGTTTAAAAAACGGGTACTTTTGTTCCAGTTCCCGCATCGATAACGAATTACTATGCGACATGTCGTGCCTCCTCGCGGTACCAGGCTTCCAGCAAGGTGGCCAGGTAACTCTCTTCAAACGGGCTGATGCCCAATCGGTTGTTCATCAGGTGAATACACTGCCAGCCCTGATGCTGAATAAATGTTGCGCTGTAACCTTGCTGGCTGAGTTGTTGCCTGGTGTGTTGCAAACATTGTCGCCATTGCTGCAGCAGCGTAGCCGCAGCTGCGGGCCAGTCCTGCAGCTGCGGTAACAACGGCTGCTGTTGCTCCAGCAACGCCAGCGCATCGCGGAAAAACTGTTTGCGGTAGTTGTTCACCTGCACCAAATTGCGTGGCAGCCAGGTGTAGCTGTATTGCTGTAAAAATCGCGCTGGACTCGGGCTGGGTTGAAACACCTCACACACCTGCTGACTAAGCAGATACACCAGCGCATTGCGCACGCCGGGTGCCTGCAGCTCCAGTAACAACAGCTGCACCGCCAGATCACTGGATTTCTGGAACCAACGGTGGGCAATTTCCAGTCCTTCACCTTCACCGAACTTATCCAGCTCCGGTTCGTACTCTGCGTGCAGCCATTGCACAGGTAGCGGCTGGTAGGTAAAGGCCGGCACCCGTTGCGTCAGCTGCTGACGCGGGGTGTGCGCTGCCGCCAGTTGAGGAACCCGCATCAGCCACTGATCCAGCTGTTGTTCGGTGTGGTGGCGAACTATCGCTTCATCTTCGGCGCTCACCAGTAACCGTAACCGCAGATGGAAACCGTCCTGCTGATCACCATAACGAATGTAAAACCATTGCCGGACCTGCGGCTGCGCCTGCAACTGTGCAAACAGCTCGCGGATGGTCGGGTCGGCGGCTTCGGCGTACTGGCCGAGGCGGATTTTATAAAACAACCATTGAGTTTTCATGGCGCGCCCTTAGACCCGATTTTCCATACTGAAGCGGAAGGTACGCACGGCCAGAATCATCAGCACCACACTGCTGCCAATCAGCACCATCCAGTCCAGCGAGGCACTGAACCGACCATCGTTACCCAGGATCAGTTGCCGGTTCAGATCAGACAGGTAAGTGATAGGTAATAACCGTGCAACCCAGTCCAGTGCGCCCATACCCGAGGTATCGAAGAAGATATTGCCCAAAAACAACATCGGGAAATTAACCAGCATGACGATGTAGTTGCCGGCTTGCTGATTCGGCGCGATACCGCCAATTAAAAAGCCAGTCGAAATCAACATCAGGGCACCAAGTAAACACGACAACATCAGCAACAACGGGCTGCCTTGGATCACCAGACCAAAACCCCAAATGGCAATGGCCAGTAACATCAGCAGTTGCACCGTCGCAATGGCCATGCGCACCAGCACATGGGACGCCATAATTGCGCTGACTGGAACCGGGGTCATCGACAGGTGTAATAACGAACCGCGGGCGCGGGCCGCCATCAGCGGTACTGCGGTGCCAAACAACGCCAGCTGCAGCAACGCCATCCCAAGCAAAGCGGGCATCAGGAACGAAAACATACTGGATTTACGGTTTTCCTGAACCAGATTCGACATTTGGCTGAACAGCTGTTGTGCTTTTGGCACGGCATACATCCGATGCACTGCAGTTTCAATACTTTGCAGTACATAAGGATTACTGATCCCACGCTGATTCAGCGCCAGCTGGATGTCGGTGTCGTTATTTGGCTGAATTTGTAAAATCGCCTGTATGGTGCTGTTGGACAGACGTTTGTTGGCCTCAGCTTCCGGCAAAAATAACAAACTGAGCGTATTTTGCCCGGTCAGCTCTTTTATAAGTTGCGCGGACGCTGGTGTGGCCGCCTGATCAATCACCGCCAGCTTGATTGACATATCGCTGCGGGTTGAGCTTTGCAGACCAAACATCAGCATAAAAAAAATCGGAAAAGCCATAGTAAAAAATGCTGAGACAAAGTCGCGCCTAAATTCGGTAAAGACGCTTTGCGTCAATTTAAAAGTCATTCGCCACATAATTAGTCCCTCAGTTGTCGGCCAGTCAGATGCAAAAAGACATCTTCTAGCGTGTTGGATTCAACCCGTAGGTCCGGTATCACCAGTGAAGTTTTCTGGCACAGATTCAGCAGTTCCTGCAAAGTTTCCTGCAAGTTCTGGCACTGGATGACCACTTCGACCTGATTGTTGCGATCACGGGTGCTAATTGGAAAAGACAAGCTCGTCAAATCACGTAACTGACCTTTGTTTTGACAACTAAATGAAATGCGCTGCCCTGGACAGTACTGCTGCACCAAATCGCCTGGGCTGCCTTCCGCCAGAATTTGGCCATGATCCAGAATGATGATGCGATCACACAAAGCCGCAGCTTCTTCCATCTGATGTGTCGTCAGAACCAGCGCGGTACCATGTTGGGCGCAACGCTCTTTCAACAAATCCCAAGCAACACGGCGAGCTTGTGGGTCCAATTCAGAGGTCGGTTCATCGAGAAACATCAGTTGTGCGTCACTGAGCAATGCCAACGCAATGGTCAGTCGTTGTTTTTGACCACCAGAGAGGTGACGAATACGACTATTAGTTTTTTCAACGAGACCAGTTTTTTGTAAAAATTCTTTGATATTTAATCGCTTGCCATAAATAGACGCGTAGAGATCGACGGTTTCTCGAACGGTCAGCAATGGGCTCAAAGCGTTGTGTTGCATCACCACCGCGGTCTGACGTTTCAGTTCCAGTGAGCGTAAATCCGGGCGAAAGCCCAGCACTTCCGCTTCGCCATAGGTAGGCTGTTTTAAACCTTCCAGAATTTCCAGTAAGGTAGTTTTACCAGCACCATTTGGGCCTAAGATCCCCAATACTTCACCGGCCATCACACTGACATTAATCTGTTTTAATGCGACAAAATCGCCGTAATGTTTGCTGAGGTTGATGACCTCAACCACACTACGGGCTTTGGTTTGTTCAGACCGTTGCTGATATACCTGTTTTTCGGCTAAGTTCATGACGAATTCCTTGTGTTCTGGGGCCTGCCCGCGGCGTCGTCAGTACTGTCGTCGCCGTTAAACTGGACCGGGTGACCAAATGCCAGCAAACGGCTACCGACACTGGACCAGCTCGACGCACAGCCAGCGCTGTAGACCAGCAATTCATCCAGTTCTTCGACGACGATTTCCAGCGGGTCTTCTGTTTCAATAAAGTGGTGCATCTTGGTTTCCTTCACAGACTGAGTCTTGACTGGCAGCTGCCGGCGACAGGGCGGCCTGAGGAAGCCTCAGACGCCTGTCCCGGGTACTGGCGAGCCATGCCCGCCATTCCCGACTCCGTGCTCACAGTTTCAAACTCTGCTCACTATTGAACATCGTTTGCACCACAGCTGATTACGCTGGACATACTGGAGATGCTGCCCCAGCAAGAACCGGCTGTACTGGCGGTTGACACGGTAGAGGCGCAGTCAGAAACGTTCAGTTGCTCTTCGGCCAGCTCTTCGACGACGATGTCCAGGTTTTGTGGTTTAAGTTGTTGAATAGTCATAAATTGTTCCTCCTATTTAGTTGATTGCTTGTTCATCAGCACAGCTGATCACAGTTCCGATGGTCGCGATACAGGCACCAATAGAACTAATGCTTGAAGCACAAGAATTGATCCCGGCATTGGCATACAGCTGATCTTCCGACATCTCTTCTACGACGATGTCTAAAGCTTGTGGTTTCAGTTGTTCGATAGTCATAGTTGTGCTCCTTATTATTGAACGTCGTTAGCGCCACAGCTGATGATGCTGCCGG
The DNA here is from genome assembly GCA_037968955.1 of Rheinheimera sp. Classification (GTDB taxonomy): domain Bacteria; phylum Pseudomonadota; class Gammaproteobacteria; order Enterobacterales; family Alteromonadaceae; genus Pararheinheimera. Next base: position 11,455 of record JBBKWN010000148.1, read on the forward strand.
CACAGAAGATGCTGGCCACACAAGTGCCGGCGGTGCCAAATGAGCTAGTACTCGACATACAGTCACTGACGTTTTGAGTTTGTTCTGGCAGTTCTTCTACTGTCAGTTCGATCGAAGTTTCGTTGATGTTTTGTTGCATCGTTAATGTCCTTTTAAGTTGTGTTTAAAGAGTTTTTTGAGTGATTAAAAGTAACCACCCCCTCAGTAAACTCGGTATAAGTAAAAAAGGTGTGAGGACGAAGATGGGCTTTTGTTATTTATGACTTTAGGTATGTTAAAAATAGGTGTAAGATTATTGTTAGGTCAGAAAACAAGCACCTAACAACAACCTAATCATATAATTTTCAACAACTTACGAGAGGATGTGCCGATAAACGCTCAAGCCGCCAGCTCAGCGCAAGCCAATTTACCCGTCAGTTTCCGGGTCGGTGAATGGTCCGTTTTTTCTGACTTTTCCTATATTGAGCACAGTAGTACTCGCCGTGAAGAGCTGGAATGGATGGCGATTGAAGTGCTGCGGTTTTTAGCGAGCCGACAGGGGCAATTAGTTTCGGTCGATGAGCTGATGGAGGGGGTCTGGACTGGCAAAATAGTTACCGAAGGCACAGTTCGACGCATTATCAGCTTACTGCGCAAAGCCTTTGGTGATGATGCCAAAGCGCCCGCTTACATTCAGAGTATCCCGAAACGTGGTTATGTGTTGATTGCCGAAGTTGCTATTTTGCAGACTCCGGTCACAACCTCACCTTTGCCAGTCTCCACCAGTAAAACATTTGCGCAAGAGCAGCCGCAACAAGCCGTCAATACACCAGCAGTAACAACACCAGTAACAACACCAGCCGCCCCACCAATAGAACGTGCAAAGCGGGGTTTCGGAAAAAACTGGCTGATTACATCGGGGATATTTGCGGGCTTGTTAGCTACGGTTCTGTTGTGGTGGTGGCCCCAACCTACATTGCAATTTGAACCGGTACTCGTTCTAAAAGGACCAGACCGCGATCCGTTTTTAGACTCGAAAGGGCAGGCTTTAGTTTTCGCACATAAAAATCAACAACATGATAATTGGCATCTGTACCGGCAAGATTTGAAAAACCAACATACTCAACAGCTGACTTTTGGCGGGCTGAACGAATTTATGCCACAAATTACGCCTAATCGCGACAAACTTGCCTACCTGCAAATTGAAGGTCAATCAATTCGAATTATGTTGGCCGATTTACGCCAGGATGGACTGCTAGGCCGCAGTACCATGCTATTTGAAAGTAAGTTTGGGATTTCTGATTTATTGTGGAATGGCAGTGGCAGTGGACTTTATCTATCAACCGCTGATCCGAGCGGTGTCTTTTCTGTTTGGTTTTTACCGCTGGATACGCTAAAACCGAAACGCATCACGTTACCGCCTGAAAGCACCATTGGTGACTTACAACTCGCGATCAGTGCCGATGATCAATACTTGGCGCTGATCCGGGTCAATGGCAAAGCTTCGGTTTTGAGCAACAGTACCTCGGCCTTGCAGATGTACAAACTAGACGGTATGTCACCGGTACTGACCAAACAACTCCCCGGTCGCGCACAATCTGTTGGTTTTGCGGACAATAAGCTGGTGTATCTAATCGACAACACGATTTATCAACTAGATCCCGCGCAGCAAGACAGCAGCAAGGTGCTATTGTCACAACACCACCCGATTAGTCAAATGACGGTCTCGGATGACCAGCTACTGTTTAGCTATGGTGACTTATACAACGCCGAAATACGAGAAGTCTCCAATCCGTTTAACGAGACTGAAACTGCAGCGGCAGGCATGGTCATCAGCTCACAAACCAGTGACTATTTTGCCGAATATGGCCTGCATGACGATGTGGTGTATTTTCTATCGACCCGTTCCGGTTCACGTCAGGTATGGATGTGGGAGCCTAAAACAGGCTATCGACAACTCAGCAAATTTAAAGATAGTTTTCAGCTGTCGTCGATCGATGCGGCCCGCCAACACAATTGGCTGAGCGGAATTTCCGACCAAAAAGCATTTATTATTGATACGACGTCAAATGAAACTCGTTACCTCGCCACCGAACCTGGGGTATTGGTACAGATCTTTTGGAACAACACCGACTCAGGCTTGTACTATGTGTTGCAAACAGCAACCGAAAAAAATCTGTGGTTGTTTGATTTAACCACCAGCCAATCTCGACTCATAAGGCGTCAGGTTGAATCAGCACAAGTGTTTATGGATCAGCTGCTAGTGTGGACAGGACAAGACTTTCAATGGCTAGACCAAGCAGGCCAATCCATTCAGCGCACGGCAATTCAGTTACAACCAATAAATGTAAATAGTCATTGGCAGATTGTTGGCAAGTATCTGTACCAGACCGTGGCTGACGGGACCGCTTATCAGCTGTATCGCACTGATTTGCTCTCAGGTCAGACGCGGATCTCTGAAAAGTATGCTCTGGGGCCCTACAGAAGCCACTTCTCGGTTGCTCCGGATCAACAACGTGTTCTAATGACCTACTTCACCGAACCGGAAACAGATATATACCGGTTGTCTTCAAAAGCAATCTGGCACTAGTCATCGATGCAGCTACCTAGCAAACGGCACATGTCAGTGTCGATATCGAACCAGTCATCGTCTTTGGTACCGTCATCAGGTGTTGGTGTTGGTGCAACTTCCTGCAATGCAACTTGCTGCTGCAGCTGAGATGCAGCCGCCGGCACGGCCATTGATAACAACAGAGTCATTAACGCCAGAGCTAAAGTTGTTTTTAAAGTTGTATTCATGGTAATTCCCTCGTCAGTTTAATCAGTATGGTGGGTATTTCGGTTGCCCTGCCACAGCGGCTGGCTGAGTTAAGAATTCGTCAGGAATGACATTAGGTAAATGAGAAAAAAGCGAGGCTTTAATGAGATTGCTGTTGGATAAAATAAGTGTTTTAAAACAAATGGTTAGCATGTGACCTAACAGCTTTTTCTACTAGCCTAACAACTTTCTCCCAGTTTTTAGGTTCACGCATCTAAGCCTGTAACATACAAAGCAGTGAGGTTGAGCCAAAGGTCACGACTGACTACACCAATCGGATCTCAATGCTCAGCCGTTAAGTACAAACTTTTCTGTCACTTGAGCCAAAACAACAACAGCGCTACTCTGAATTTTCCAACAGCAAGGAGGTGTTTATGTATCAGCTTTATATCGCCAATAAAAACTACTCGTCTTGGTCGCTGCGCCCTTGGTTGTTAATGACGCAGCTAAATATTCCTTTTACTGAACAATTACAGCAATTTGCGGCCAACAATTACCACAGCTTCCGCGAGTTTTCGCCTACTGGCAAAGTGCCGTGCCTGCATGATGGTGAAGTGGTGGTGTGGGAATCATTGGCCATTGTGGAATATCTGGCCGAGCGTTACCCTGGCGTCTGGCCAGCCGATGCCATAGCCCGTAATTTTGCCCGCAGTGCCTGTAGTGAAATGCATGCCGGTTTTAGTACGTTACGCAATGTCTGCACCATGAACTGCGGTGTCAGAGTTGAATTGCAGAACCCACCAGCGGCGCTAGCCCTAGAACTGCAACGATTGGATGAGTTATGGCTACAGGGGCTGCAGCAATTTGGTGGGCCATTTTTGGCTGGCGCCGAATTTAGTGCAGTGGATGCATTTTTTGCACCGGTGGCGTTTCGCATTCAAGGTTATGGTTTGCAATTAAATCCGCAGTCGATGGCCTATGTGCAACATCTGCTGCAATTGCCCGCGATGCAACAATGGTATGAAGCGGCGCTCGATGAAAGCTGGCGTGAAGTCAGTCACGAAGCGGAAATTGGTAATTATGGCAAGGTGCTGGTCGATTATCGGCGGGTGTGATCGCCGCCAAAGCGCGCTGGTTTGAAGTCACTGGCTATGAGTTTTCTGGTCTGCGTTTTAGTGAATATATTTTAGGTTCCGTGTTTTAGGCACAATCGAAACGAAGACAACAGCAAGCATCAGTCGAACACGACTGTTGCTTGCTGCGAACCAACTTAGCTACCCAGCCAACAGCCATGAAACCCCAGTGGCAATAGCCGTTCCATGCGGGCCTGTGCCATCGGGCCCGCAGCCAAATCAGCACTGTTAAACAGGCTGAGGCCACTGTTATTGTTACGATAATCCAGCCAAGTGGTGATTAACAGAGGTGGATTATTGCCCGATGTGGCAATCAATAACGGCTCCTCCGCCACCACGCCCGCCGGAAACTGATAACGCTGCACCTGACCATTCGCTTCGACCCGCAGCAAGCTTTGGCTCAACCCAGATTCGCTATTATCACTACCGCTCACGCCAAACAATGGCGCCACGGTAGCGCTGGCTGACGCTGCCGATCCCGTGCTGGCAAAACCCGGCACAAACTGCGGAAATTCCAGCACTAAACCGCTTCTATCCAGTACCGCTTTGGCACCTTTTTTACCCATTGGTACCCGAATAGTCACCAGTTCAGACTGGCTACTGTGTTTACGCCCTTCACCTGTTAGTAAATGGCTCATGCCTTCTAACATCACACTTGAATCCGGATAGAGACAAGCTTGCAAATGCAGCTCACCGCCTTGTTGCCAGGCTTGGCCGACATGAAACACAAAACCGGCCGGCAATTCCACCCACTGCTGCTGCGTAAAGTCGGCCTTATCAATAATTAACAGCTGCGAGCCCAGCTCTGGCTGCCATTGAAAGGCATCAATATAAGTTTGGCCTTGGCCATAGATACAAGCGCCTAAGAAAAACACTAGCTTGTCGGCCGTCTGACTAAATGCGTGCAGATAGCTGGCTTGTGGCAAGCTAATTTGCTGCAACCGGCGCATCTGTGACTTCGCGCCGACATGGTACAGCAGCAGCAATGGCTGGCCGCTGACATACCAACAGCCAAAATTAAACATGCCGCCTTGCCCATCCGGCAGTGGATGCGCTGAAAATGGCAATTGTTTGTATTGCTCACCAAAATCCTTCACCCCCAGCGTCTGCAGGCTGTCAGGATCAATCCGATGTGGCGAACCCCCTTCCCACAAGGCTAACACTTCACCTTGCCATGGGATCAGGGCGGTATTGGCGGTGTTTAAGTCATCGTTATTGCGCGCAGGTAGTGGGTTTTTCACTAGGGTGCCCGCCGTGTGGTACCGAAAAGCACCGGCCATTTCTTCCACTAGATACTTTTTAGTCTGAATAAATTTGCCCTGATGCAGCACTTTGCCGTTGGCAATTTTAAATTGCTGCACCATGCCATCGCCATCAAACCAGTGCTGGTAACGCTCACCCGCCCGCTCGAGCCGCGCCGGACCATTACGCAGCAGCGTGCCTTGCAAATCTTTTGGCCACTGGCCTTCCAGTTGCATCGCAAGCGGCGAAAAATCAGCCCGCACCCCGGCAAAAGCTTTCGCCCAAGGGGTTTTCCCAGCCGCTTGCCCCGCCGCTGACAGGTTTGGTGCACGCGCCGCCGCGAGCAGCTTATCCGCACTGTTAGCCAGCGCGCTGTAGCTGGCACAAGCCACGGCAGCAGTTAAAAATCGACGACGGTCCATCAGACACCTCCGGGTAACGGGCAATATCGGTAAGCACTGTTTTGCAGATGCTTGTTGTTTCGATGCTGTAATTTCAACAAGTGAGCGTTCTGGTGTTGAACTCTCCCGTGAGTGCCGAGCAGCGACGCGAAGGTACAACGACCTTGTTGCACACGCTTAGCGAAGATGAATGGTCAGGCTGGTATCCGCCGCCACACTAAAAGCAGCATCTTTAAAACTGGCGGGGCCAAATTGACCGGCATTGTTACTAAAGCCATACCCTTCGCTCGGAATACCCATAATGTTGCGGTCCAGCTCGCCGTTATCGTTGGCATCGTGCATGATTTTAATCGCGTATTGGCCATCAGCTAAATCCGGAAACACCAGCTGCTGCGTTGTACCACTGACGGCTTTGACCACCGCCGCCACAGCACTTTTTCCTTGCTGATACGACTGCTCGTCACGATACAGCGCCACATGCAATTTGCCGGTTTGTTCAGAAATTTGGTCAATAGTGACGGTCAGGGTATGCGCTTGCGCCGCAAAAGCTGAACTTAACAACACAGCCAATAATGATGTCACAACTGTTAATTTTTTCATGGTCTAGCTCCTGGTAGGGAAAAGTCAGTCTCGCTGACTGATGAAGCTACTTTAAGGAATTTCGCTAATGGGCATAACTGCTGAAAGTCACGATTTTAAGGGGTGTAAAAAGTGACTTCTGGGCTATTGGTAGGTTTTGGATTGCGAGTGGCGCGCTTGGTCGCCTTTGTTGGCTGGCTTGGTTTAGCAAAACTGCCGATTAGCTAGGTGCATCACCAGCGAGTTTTTCTTGCAACAACCTAGTTGCACGGGTTTCGCCTACGGCGAGTGTCTTTCTTTTGCTTCGCCAAAAGAAAGAACCAAAGAAAAGGCGACCCCTGATCGCTCGAAAGCCCGCAATAAAATCAGCAGTTTGAGGCGCCTGCGCAAACTCGCGATTTGCTAACGTCAAATCGCTCAAACAGTGCGCCGGCTTAAAACCTCAAACCACAGATTTTAAAGCGGCTCGCTTTACGGGGAGGAAAAAGCGGATAGATGCGAACATTGGTGTCAAAAATTAAGTGCTTTCAGTTTAAGGGATAGCCTTTGGGGTGGCCCGCGGGGCGGGCTATTTTTCGCTCCGATAATTGGAATGTATGTTGATATACCGTTGAATAAACACTTAAAAACAGATAGCTTAAATCATCGATTGCCGTAAGAGGCGGCTGTGCATGCAGGTTATTTGGTGCTTAACCAAGGGTGTCGTATTGAAAGTTAATCAGCCAATCTTAATAGATATTATTATCGCTTTGATCTTTATTGCACTTAGTGTGGCGTTTATTACCGTTAGTAGAAATGAACAAAACATAGGTATTGTTGACTTAACCGAAAGTAAACTCACTTGCCGGATTAATAAGAAGCACGATAACTATACGGGCTACTATCATCTTAACAACCAAAAATACTTTTCTTCTCATAACTACAGATCATGTGGGCAGTTTATTGAAGAAATGGTAAGCGTCCGACGATCACAGGTTGATGCTCTAATTTAAGTGTCCACTTATTTTTAGTGGACACTTAGTGTCTTAAATGGCGTCGCCAGGTTGTGGCGCTAAGTCGATGTTCCATGGCAGTAGCTCATCGATGCGGTTGATTTGATGATTGCCGATACGTTTGAGAACTGCAGTCAGATACTGATTTGGGTTGATGTCGTTCAGTTTGGCAGTGCCGAGTATCGAGTAGAGCACAGCCGCTCTTTGGCCTCCGGCGGCCGAGCCTGCAAACAGATAGTTTTTCCTGCCCAAGGCGATGGGTCTTAATGACCGCTCTGCGCTGTTGTTGTCTAATTCGGCATAGCCGTTATCGACATATGCAACCAGCGCATCCCACTGCTTGAGCGCATAGTGAATGGCTTTAGACAACGGCGAGCCTTTCGATAAGGTGCGCAAGGTTGCCTGCAACCACGAATGGAAGTGCTCAAGGATTGGCTTTGCTTGGGTTGACCGGATGTGTTGCCGTTCATCCGGTGGTTGGCCGCGCGCTTGCTTTTCAATCACATACAGCGATTGGATAACCGTTATTGCCTCATCAGCGATAGGTGACGGGCCAGATTGGGTGATGTCATAGAACTTACGCCGCACGTGCGCCCAACAGCCATGTTGTTGGATGTTTTGTTGGTATAACTCGTTGTAACCCGCGTAAGCATCGGCCTGCAGTGAACCTTGATAGCCTTTTAAATGGGCTGTCGGATGCAGGCCTTTTCGGTCTTCACTGTATTGCAGCCAGACCGCTGGCGCTGTGGTATCAACCCATGAGCGACCATCCCGCACATAAGTCCAGTACCGGCCTGTTTGTGTGCGCCCCTTGCCCGGAGACAGCGTTGGCGCCGTTGTATCGTCCGCATAGATATGTTGCGCTGCTTTGACATGACGTCCGATGGCATCTGCAAGTGGCGTGAGTAAAGCGCCGATTTGCCCGACCCAGTCGGCTAAAGTGGAGCGCTCGATATCGATGCCTTCACGCTCCATCCGCTCCGACTGACGGTACAGCGGTTGATGGTCAAGGTACTTATCAACAGCCACTTGTGTGAGCAACGCCGCACTGGCCAGTCCTTTTTTAATCACACGCTCAGGTGCAGCGCCTTGCACGAGCGTGTCGCAATGCTGGCAGCTGAACTTTGGACGAACAATGCGAATCACCCGATACGAAGCTGGCACGACATCCAGCATTTCCGAGACATCATCTCCAATATGAGTCAATTCACCCTGGCATGCTGGGCACTGACAAGCAGTTTCAACGCGCAGCTCTTCACGCGGCAGTTGCTCAGGTAAAGACGCTCGCCGACGTGGTGTTGTTTTGTTTTCGGAGGTTGGCGCACTGAGCTTAGGAGTTGCTGCAGTCTGCATTTCAAGCTCTTCCAATTGCAATTCCAACTGATGGATTTGGGTGTCGAGAAGCTCAGAGGAGCGACCAAAACGCGCCCGCTTTAATACCGATAATTGATGGCGTAAAGTGGTAATCACCGACTCTTGCTGAGCAAGCATTTCTTGCAGTTGCAGGATGATTGCCTGCAACTGTTTCGGGTCATTGGGTAAGGAAGATGCCATCGTTTTCATGCCGTGCATGATAGCACAAAACGATAGATAACTCATTGATTAATGACATTTATGCGGTATTTTTCGGCGCATTTTTTCGGGCGGGTGGACGCCAGTCTAAGCCTTCGAGTAACAGCGCCAACTCGGCCTGAGTTAAATGCACGGCACCGGATTTTGCGTGAGGCCACACGAACTGGCCCTGCTCTAAACGCTTGTAAAACAAGCACAATCCCTGACCATCCCACCAGAGTAATTTAACCCGGTCGCTGCGTCGCCCACGAAACACAAACACATGACCACTGAAGGGGTCTTTTTGCAACACATGCTGTGCCATGGCAGCCAGACCATCAAAGCCTTTACGCATATCGGTGTAACCTGCGCACAGCCAGATCCGCACATCATGCGATAACATCATCATGACAACGCCGCCACCAGTTGACGCAGCATATCTGGCGTTGCCTCGTGTAAAACCAGTTGATGGCCACTTCGAAACGACACCGTGATGGCTCTTTGATGTACAACTGGAGGTGCTTCAGCGGCTTGGACACAGACTGGAAGAAATGGTGTTGGGGCTGCTGGCATGGCGAGCTCCCCTTTAGCCCGCCTGACCCACAACGCTTTCCCGACCTGAGCGTCTCGCACCCAGCGAAAAAGCTGATTGGTATTCACATCGTATTTGCGCGCTAACGCAGAGGCCGACAGTAATCTTGCTTTTGATTCCTGAACAACCTGCCATTTAAACTCGGGAGAAAAGCTCCGACGCACATCGGATGGTTTTAAGACAGACATTCATAACTCTCACGGTTGGAAACAGTGACAGCTATGATGCGCGATCAGTCCGTAAATTAAAGATGTGATGGCCGGACGCTTACAAGAAATGCGCGGGAAAGTTATTATTGGGCAGTATTTGAAATCAAGTAATTTATTAGTCGATCTTCGTGTGGGAAGTGCTCTATATGCTGAAAACTCTATTGGCATGAATCTCTTAATCGGCATCTTTTACGGCTTAGTTTGCTTTGCCTTTTTACGAAAACCTATACATTGGCTCATAACAAAGTTTGTGTCATAAGCCATTCAAGCTGGACAACGACTGTCAGTTTATTCTCTTTAATCACTAATTTACTCCAAACTGTTTCTTGCCTCTTAGCGAAAAGTTATGCACAACATGAATGAAATAAAAATAGGTACAAGTTCTGAATCTATAAACATCGAAGTCCCGCTGGTCTATTCAGACGATGGCTGGGCACAAGCTTCAGTAGAAATTAAAACTTGTAATTTCAATGGTGCTATTACTGCTTGGGTTGAACTTAGTGATTTCCTCTTGTTTTCGAATTCACTATCTGTTTTGTACAAAACGCTGCAGGGTTCAGCTATTTTTGAATCCACTGAAGGGCAAATCACGCTAAAGCTTGAAGCTCTAGCGGGAGGACAAATTAAGATGTCCGGAGTCGCTTGGTCAGAAGCTTGTTATGGAAGTAAACTTGATTTTAGTTTTTATCTTGATCAAACCTTTTTGCAGGAACCAATGAAAAAGCTTGAAGCTCTTACAATAAAAATACTAGCAAAGGCCTAGAAATTTAATAATCCTTGTAAGCTACTGTTTTATTGAGAAATCGCTTAGAAACACTAAGCCCGATAACATAAAGCCCCTCACACGAAATAATACACCTTTGCCCTTAATCCCCATAAAGCGAGCCGCTTTAAAATCGACTGTTTGAGGTTTTAAGAATGCGCACTGTTTGAGCGATTTGACGTTAGCAAATCGCGAGTTTGCGCATTTGCCTCAAATGGTTGATTTTATTGCGGTCTTTCGAGCGATCAGGGGTGGCTTTCTTTGGTTACTTTCTTTGCCATCAAAGAAAGTAACTCGCTGCGGGCGAAACCCGCAAAAACTCAATAGCACTTCACTTACAACGACAAATGCAATGACAATGACAATGACAATGGCAATGCACCCTAAACCCAGTTTAAAAAAACCATGCCACAAGCTGTTGCCAAAAAATACGGTCGATACGCTTATCGAACCAAAGCCCCAGCTACCGCCGTTCTTGCAAAATCAAATACAATCCACTGGCCATAATAACTGCGGCACCTAGCAATAAACTGCTATCCGGCCACACCTGCCATAACACAATGTCAAAACCCAAACCCCAGACTAAAGCTGAATATTCAAAAGGGGCAATCACCGAAGGCGGTGCTAAACGAAAGGCTTCGGTGATAAACACTTGGCCAATCGCGCCGGTGATGCCGATGGCTAAAAAGTAGGGCCAGTGCGCTAGTTGCAGCGGTTGCCAGTCGGGCCATGCCAATAAACCTGCGCCGACACCAATCATCGTCATCAGCCAAAACACCATGTTACCGCTCGGTTCAGTTTTGGCTAAAATACGCACGGTAATACAAGACACCGCGTAACAAAACGCCGCTAACAAAGCTGCCAGCGCGCCCACACTCAGCAGCTGATCACCGTCGGGTTTAAGCATATACAGCACCGCTGCCATACCAATGAATATCGCCACCCATTGCCGTGGTGCCACATAATCCTTCAGCCACCACACCGACAATAGGGTAATTAGTAGCGGTGCAGCGAAGAAAATGGCGTAAGCATCAGCCAGCGACAGGGTTTTTAGCGCAAAGATAAAAGCGGATAACATGATGATGCCAAGCACAGCGCGAAACAGATGCAGCGACCAACGCGCTTGCATTAGGTGTTGCAGTCGGTTGCCACGCCATAACCACAGCACAATAAATGGCCAGGCGCAGGCGGCGCGTAAACAGGTAATTTGCAGCGGGCTATAGTGGGCGGTCAGCGCTTTCATGCTGGCATCCATCCCGGAAAACATAAATACCGCTAGCAGCATTGCCAGAATGCCGAAGAGCGGTTTGTCGTTGCTGCTGTGCATCAACCAAATCCTTGACCTGAAAGCTGAAAACAAAAGCGGCATGCTACCACAGCCCAAGACCAATATTTGAGGGTTGCGCTAGGCAACGGGCACAATTTTATCGCTTAAAAAAGTAGGTCCTGTCGGTTGGGACGAACTGCTGCTGGCGCATCATCACCCACAGCAGATATTGTCTGTTATTTGGCCGCGCCGCTTAGGCCAAGCGCCGGCGCCAAGCTGCCAGCATCAACAGCAATAAACTCCAGCGCCCAACACTGCCACCTGAGCCACCAGACGAGGGCGTAGCCGGTATGGTAGTCACTGCCGCTTTGACCTGCACTGTGGCATTGGCCGTTGTGATGCCGCCGCGACTATCGGTCACCGTCAGCAAAAAGGTCAGCGTACTGCTTTGTGCTGGCGCGACAAAACTCATTTTGTTGCTATTGGCATTTTGCAAAGTCACCGCAGTGCCCCCGTTTTGTTGCCACAGGTAGCTTAAGCTATCGCCATCGGCATCAGTAGCCGCGACTTCAACAATAGTCGTGGCGCCTGCATTCACTTCTGCCGGAAATACCAGCGAGCCGATGTTCGGTAATTGATTCACTTCATTGTCTTTAATTTGCACTGTCAGCTGTGCTTTGCCAGCGGCCAGCGCGCCAACGATTACTTGCAGTTGCACCTGAAACTCTTCCGTGCCTTCCAGCAGTTGATCATCGGTTAACGCAATGACGATAGTTTTGTCCGTCGCATCGCCATCTGCCCATTGCAGCTCGCCACTTTGCGCCACAAAATCCAAGCCGGCCTTGGCGCTGCCATCCACCAACTGATAACTCACCTGTATCGGCCCGGCATTACCGCCAAAGCGGCCAACCACCAAGCTTAAACTCACCTGGTTTTCATCAACGGTGACGGTTGAAGTGGTAAAACCAACAGCGCCGGCAGCGGCCGTTGGCGTACCCATTTTTACCATGTGATAAGACGGGCTACCCAAACTCAGGCCGTTGCGTGGGTCAAACAGCCGCACAAACAACATTTTGGCATTGCCATCGGCGGCAGGTGGTTGAATGGTAATCGTTTTGTCCGCCTGATCGGCAGCGCCCCAGCTGAGTTCGCCACTGGCATAAGGGCCATCGCTGATGAGGCCGTAGCCATTTAATGTTTCATAATGCACACTCACCGCACCGCTACCAGAGGGCCGCTGCACTGTAACCTGCACTGGCGCACCGGCGGCAACTTGTGAACTGGCGGACTGAAACACCACCTGACCCGCACTGCTGTTTTTAGTCTGGTCGCGCAAGACATATAAACCACTGTTAATGTCAGACGAAATAATCAAACCCGACGGCAAGTAGGGATAGGTACCCCAGACACCATTAAATGCTGCGCCATCCGATGATGGAAATGAATCAAAAAAACCGGCTTCAACCGGATTGGTCGGGTCGGTAATATCTAAAATGGTGGTGCCACGCTGATAATTCGACATGTAATAGCGATTACCGCGGGTATAACCATTGTGGTCAATTGCAAATGTCGGGCCCGTCCATTCTTTCACCAGCTGCGGATTTTTCAAATCGTCCACATTCAGCACCCGCACTGTGGTTTTTAAACCCACATTCGTTTCATCCAATTCATCATGCACAAACACAAAGCGTTGATCTTCACTCCACCAACCCGAATGCACATAACTGGCGTTTTGATAGGTAAGGTCAGCCAAGGGTTTCGCGCCGTTCAACTGGCTGATGTCCCAGAACCTAACTGATTTTTCATTAAAATCCATCAGTACCGTACAGCGAGAGTTCTGACAACTTTGGTTGGCGCGCTGATCGCGCACCACCATGGATGCTGCATCATGCGTATAATCACTCCGAATCGAACCACTGTTCGGGAAGTAGGACGCCAGTTTTTCCGGGTTTTTCAAGCCATAAGTGGTAAAAGCGCCACCCGCCGCCTTTTGCCCTAAGGTATGTAATGCAGGCTCCAAACCATCCAGCGCGGTATTGGTGGTGTAATCGACATGACTGATATAAACATTGTGAGCAGAAGTGACCGCGGTATCGTTGCTGACCAGGCGGATACTGCCAGGTAACTGGCTTAAATCGACAATCTGCAGATTATCGGCGCCTTCGGACGTAATGTAGGCGTAAGCTTTCCAACGCGAAAGTGCGGTATCGTAATATTGCCACACTTTAATGTCGCGCCAGGATGTTGAGCTACCGGCAATAGTCCCGACCTCTTTTGGCGCGGCCGGATCGGCGAGACTCACCACCGCTGTGCCATTAAAAAGGCCAATAATGGCGTATTCAGTGCCGGTATTCAGATCAACATGGCCCCAAACATCATTAGCAGCCACCGGTTTCGACGAGAAATCATTGAGTGCCAGATGGCTGACTAAATCGATGTTTTTACAATTAAATACACCGGCTTTACCATTGACACAAGCCGCCGCAGAGTGGCTTAGTTGCAGCTCTGCTTGGGTCGCAGCCAGCTGCTGATACTCGCGTGGCACAGTGGCGAAACCGTCGTTGACTACCACAAAACCTTGTTGCTGCAGTTGTTCGACAAATGGCTGCGGCACGCCGGTCAAGATGGTGGTATTGAGCTGCGGCGCCTGGCTCTGGAAATGGTCGAACTTATTGTAACCCCCCAATACCGGCACCAGCGCGCTGGTTAAAAAGAATAAATCTTCGCCATTGTCGATGGCATATGTGCCCGACGCGATCAGTACTTTGTCGCCTTTATTGGCTTGTTTCACCGCATAACTAATCGAGCGACAAGCGCGAACTGGGCTGTCACAGCGCCCCAGATCATGACCTGTTTCTGCGACAAATCGAGCACGATCATGCTCAGCATGCGCCAAAATGGCTGGGCTGAAGCTGCCGAGCAGGGCTGATAACAACAAGCTGCAACTTGGGTTTCGCGCTAAAATGTTCATCGGCAAGTCCATCTATCGGCGTAAAAAATTTTGGGTTTATGTTGGCATCTTGGTATTGTTAGCCGAGTTTCGCAAGATGCTCAGCAAAAATGACTTATTGTAAATTTTTAATGACTTTATCACTGTTGACGCTGATGGTTTTGCTCAGTGCTTGTCAGCCTGCAACGCCAACCACATTGCAGGTACAACTATTATGGCAAGGACAACTACTTGATTGCCAAACAGTATTCACTGTTGCTGGCCAGCCTTGGCAGCTGCAACAACTGCAATTTTATGTGTCAGCATTTTCTCAGCAACAACAACCTTTAACCCTGATCCCAAACGAGTATCGCAACCAACAACTGGCATTATTAGGCACCGATTGCCATTCAACCGGGCAATGGCAACTAGAGTTTACGACGCCCCTGCAACAGGGCGATTTAGAATTCGAGATCGGCGTGCCTTTTCAACTGAATCATCAAAACCCATTAACCGCCGGCAATCCATTGCAACAAATGGATATGCATTGGGCCTGGCAAAGTGGCTACAAATTTTTCCGGCTCGATCTCAAAGGGCAGCACCATGACTGGTCGTTTCATTTGGGTTCAACCGGTTGCAGCTCAGCCAGTGTGGTGCGCGCCCCAACAGCCGCGTGTAGTGCAGCCAATCGCGTTCGTGTTCAATTGCCCTATCAAGGTCAAACTACCTTAACTTTAGACTTAGCCGAACTGCTGCATGATTTTGTGCCTACAGCGGACAACAGTTGTATGTCAGACCCCGCCAGTTTGAGTTGTCAGCAGTTGTTGCCGGCTTTAGGCATTAGCGGTGCTGGTGAAGTTGGAGCAAATAATATTGGTCGACTTTGGGCTTTTTTGCCAGCAGCGAAACCGGCCACAACACCATGAATAGCTCGCCACCGCTATTATTGATTGTGGCATTGACGTTGCCCCTACTCAGCGGTTGTGAAAAAGCTCCGCCAGCGCCTTATGTTTGGCAGCTGCCGGCTGATTTTCCAAAACCAACAGTGCCGAACGACAACCCGATGTCCGCAGCAAAAGTCGAGCTTGGCCGGTATCTGTTTTATGATCAGCAACTTTCCGGCAACGCTCAGCAAAGTTGCGCCAGCTGCCATCAACAAGCCTTTGCTTTTAGTGAACCACAAGCGGTGTCCGTCGGCAGCACTGGCACTGCCCATCGGCGCAACGCGCTGGCATTGGTGAATATCGCTTACAACAAAACCCTGACCTGGGCGCACGATGGTTTAACCGACATTGAACATCAGCTGCTGATCCCGATGTTTGGTGAACAGCCGGTCGAGCTTGGTATTACCGGTCATGAGCAACAAGTGCTGCAAGCGCTGACCCGCGAGCCTTACCCCAAATTATTTAAAGCGGCTTTTGGCGAGGAAGTAACGGAGCAAAACCTGAATTTCCAACAGGTAACACAGGCGCTGGCGAGTTTTGTCCGTAGCCTGATTTCGCTGCAATCGCCGTTTGACCGCTACGCCTATCAGGGCGATGACCATGCGCTGAGCGCTGAGCAAATTCGCGGCATGAATTTATTTTTTTCCGAGCGGCTGGAGTGCCATCACTGCCATGGCGGTTTTAACTTCACCCAGTCCACCAGCCACGAAAAACAACCGCTGGACCGACGACCCTTTCATAACACCGGCTTGTATTTCACCAAACGCAGCCAAGTCGCAGGCGAAGGTTATCCCGATATCGATCGTGGTTTAGCCGAAGTGTCGATGAATGCCGCGGACGACGGCCGCTTTCGCGCCCCTTCACTGCGTAATGCGGCACTCACTGCGCCCTACATGCATGACGGCAGTCTCGCCACCTTACCGGACGTGCTGCAATTTTATATGGCAGGCGGACGCTCCATCAGCCAAGGCCCCAACGCAGGTGATGGCCGCCAACATCCGCAAAAAAGCGCCTTTATCAAAGGCATTGAGTTAACCGCCGAAGAACAAGCCGAATTATTGGCGTTTTTACACAGCCTGACCGATCCGACTTTTGTGCAAAATCCGGCGCATAGCGATCCCTGGCACTGACCAAAATACACAAAGGCGGCGTCCGGTGCCGGAAGCCGCTTGGCCGAATGCTATTGCAGATTTTCCAGCACCTGATACGCCAACTGCACCCGCAGACTATTCGGGTATCGCTTGTTGGCAAGCAAAACAATGCCTACCTGACGTGACGGAATAAACGCGGCATAAGCACCAAAACCGCCAGTGGCACCGGTTTTATGCACCCAACTGTTTTGCTGTAACGCAGCGGCTGGGTAAATGAAGGTTGCGGCACTGCCCTGAACAAAAGCTGGATCAGTCACTGCGGTCAGAGCTGACAAAGGCACCGGGTAATCGAGCATTTCCCAGCCAAGCCCCTGATACATCTGACCAGATTTTGCATAACGTTGCTGCGCACGCACAATCCCAGCTTGCAGGACCGGCGATGTGACCTGGGATGGCTGCATATTCGCTTGCAGCCAGCTCGCGAGATCTCGCACGCTGGCTTTGGCGCCACCGGCTTCATCGAGCAAGACACCACTACCGATGCGCACCGCTTTACCTTCGTTATAGCCCCAAGCGTATTGCGCTTCTGCACTTTTTGGCACTTGCAAAAAGGTCTGGCGAAGCTGCAACGGCGCGCTTAACTGCTGCGAAAAGACCTCTGCATAAGATTTGCCGCCAGCAGCGACCGCCAGATGAGCGAACAGGCCAATACTGCTATTGGCATAGACCCGCTGTGTCCCTGCCGGAAATTGTGGTTGCCACTGCTGGTAATAGGCTAGCAAACTGGTTTTGTCAGTCACGCTATCCGGCATAAACAACGGCAGGCCACCCGCAGTATAAGTGGCGAGGTGTTGCATATTAATCTGTTGCCACGGTTTTGCTGTCAATTGTGGCCAGTGTTTAGAGACCGGATCCGTCAGGCTGATTTCGCCACGCTCCAGCGCCATGGCGCCAATCACACCGGCAAAAGTTTTGCTAATTGACCCCAGTTCAAAGATGGTGTCGGGCGTGACCACCCGATTTGCCGCGACATCGGCCTGACCAAAACTGTAATAAAAGGTTTTACCCTGCCACAGTACCGCGACTGCCATGCCGGGTATTTGTTGCGCTGTCATCAGCGCGCCAACTTGCTGACTGACCACTTTTTTTAAGGCAGCTTCATTTGGAATTGGGTTCGTGGTTTGCGCTAACGCAGCGCCGCTCAGGGCAATAGCAAGTAACGATATGAGCGCGCAAGGTGCAGCTTTGCGGTAATAAGTGTGCATAAAATTTCCTTTGCAAAAATAAGTGAGGGGTTGTTGGTTGCCGGGCCAGGACTGTATAGATGGTGCTCTGATTGACTTCGGTGGACAAACGGTTAATTTAGGCATCAGCTGTTAGTAAAACTTACAGGAAGAGCATGACCCGCCGTTATATTCCGCTTAAATCACTACGCGCCTTTGAAGCCGCAGCGCGCCACTTAAGTTTTACACAAGCCGCGATTGAGCTGAATGTGACGCACTCTGCGGTGAGTCAGCAGGTAAAATTGCTGGAAGAACAGTTGAACAGCCCACTATTTCTGCGGGTGCCACGGGGCTTGATGCTGACGCCTGCCGGCGAACATTTACTGCCGGTATTAAATGACTCTTTTGACCGTATTGCACAGTTGTTAGATTATTTTGCTGATCGCAAAATCCGCGAAAAAGTGAAAATCGGCGTAATTGGCACCTTTGCCGTCGGCTTTTTACTGCCGCGTTTAGCTGACTTTTATCAAAAACACCCGCATATCGAGCTGCAAATTTCGACTAACAACAACAGGGTCGACGCGGCAGCAGAAGGGTTGGATTACGCTATACGTTTTGGCAGCGGCGCCTGGCATGGCACTGCGGCACAATACCTGTGCGACAGCCCACTCACGCCACTGTGCGCGCCGCACATCGCCCGGCAACTGCAACAACCGGCCGACTTGCTGAATTTTACGTTGCTACGTTCGTACCGTCGCGATGAATGGAATGCCTGGCTGCAAAACGCCTGCGGCCCACAACTCCCCCCGACGCACCCGGTGATAGTGTTCGATTCCAGCGTGACCATGCTGGAAGCAGCGCAATCGGGCATAGGTATTGCGATTGCTCCGGCGGGGATGTTCAGTCATTTACTGAGCACCAACCGCATCAACCGGCCTTTTAGCAGCGAAATCAGCTTCGGCAGCTACTGGTTGACTCACTTACAGTCGCGTGAGGAAACCGGCGCCATGCGTGAATTTGCCCAGTGGCTAACTGCTGAACTGTTTGCTGATGATCAAACACTACATCGCTGACGATCTGATTTACTTCCATTTATTTGAGTTGGCACCTTGCTATTTACCGGCAAAATGGCTGTGTATTATTTAAACACGGCAGACTATAAAAAAAGCAAGAAGGGAACGCATGTTGGCAACTTCAACCTTGGCAGAGGATCACTACAATGATTTTTCGGTCGTCGGCACCCCGGCTTTGATGCGGCAGCAGCCGGATCTTTGAAAAAATCAAAAATAACCTCTTGACCTTACCATTGGGGGAAGGTCTACCTTAAATCATCGCTGCTGGTTTTCGATGATGAATGAAACACCACCAGCGCAGTATAAAACACTTTTTTCGGTCGTTTTTGCAGTTCATTTTTTTCGTTCACTTTAATTATTGAGAGGTCAGCCATGAATCATGCAGCCGTTTTTAACATCAAAGGCATGTCCTGTAAGTCTTGTGTCGGTCGGGTGGAAAAAGCCGTGACCGCAGTGACCGGGGTCGAGCAAGTTCAGGTGGACTTGGCGGCAAAAACCGCCACAGTCACGGGTACCGCCAGCGAAAGCGATCTATTAAATGCAATACAGCAGGCCGGTTACCAAGCAAGCCAAACGGCCTAAAACGCTGCAACTACCCCGAGACTGTTGATGACCTAAAGCAGGTGAAGGGCCAAGCGATTCGATACCGTTCCAGCACCCGAAAACTTGAAAAGTATCAGCGGTATATTGCTTTGTGTGGTGCAAAGCACAAACAAAATCAGGGCCAAGGTGTAGGCTAGGGCACTGCCGACTGTTCTGCGAACAAATGAGGAAAACCATGAGTCAGTCCATTCAGTTAAAAATCGATGGCATGACCTGCGCATCTTGTGTCGGCCGGGTTGAAAAAGCTTTGGCCAAAGTGGCGGGTGTTGAGCAAGCCCAAGTCAATCTGGCGACTGAAATGGCGAACGTCACCGGTGATGCCAGCAAGGTTGCGTTAGTTGAAGCAATCGCCGCCGCCGGTTATCAGGTGCCGACCACCCAACAGCGTTATCAAGTCAGTGGCATGAGCTGTTCTTCATGTGCCGGCCGGATTGAAAAAGCCGCGCTGCAACTGCCACAAGTGCTGACCGCAAGTGTCAACCTCGCCACCGACAGCTTGAACCTGACCTTGTTATCGAAACTCCCCACAGCCGATTTAGCCGCTAAATTAACCGCGGCGGGTTATCAGTTGGTTGAGCCATCGGAAACTACTGCGGGTCCCTCCTCTGGGCAATCTGCGGCAGGTTCCGGCAATCATTCAAATGGCTCGTTATCCAACGATGCCAGCAAAAATGACAGTGCATTTTATCAGCGCGACTGGTTCCCAACGGTCGCCGCTTCGTTATTGACACTACCGCTGATCCTGCCGATGTTTGGCCTGTTGTTTAATCTCGATTGGATGTTGCCCGCCTGGGCGCAGTGGTTGTTGGCGACGCCGGTGCAGTTTTATTTTGGCGCGCGTTTTTATCGGGGGGCTTGGGGTGCGCTGAAGGCCCATACTGGCAATATGGACCTGTTGATCGCATTAGGCACTTCTGCAGCCTACTGCTTGTCGGTGTATCTATGGTGGGCTTTTGAGGGTCACCACGGTGCCCCGCATTTGTATTTTGAAAGCAGCGCTGCTGTCATTAGCTTGGTGTTGGCCGGTAAGTTTCTGGAGCACCGCGCCAAAAAGCGCACCACCAGCGCGTTACAGGCATTGGAACAGCTGCAACCCACCTCGGCGACTGTCTGGCGTGAGGATAGCTGGCAAGTAGCGCCGGCGAGCAGCATCGAAAGGGATGAGCGGGTATTGGTCAAGCCCGGCGAGCGGATCCCGGTTGACGGCACCTTAAGCAAAGGCCAATCGCAAGTCGACGAATCGTTAATTAGCGGCGAAAGTTTGCCGTTAGCAAAAGCAGTCGGCGATAAAGTGACCGGCGGCTCAGTGAATTTGGATGGTGTGATTGAAGTCACCGCCACTCAGGTTGGCGCCGAATCAACCATCGCCAAAATCATCCAACAAGTGGAGCAAGCACAAGGCGCCAAAGCGCCGGTGCAAGCCTTGGTCGATCAAGTCAGCGCCGTCTTTGTACCGATGGTGTTAGTGGTCGCGCTCATCACGCTGCTGGGCTGGGGTTTTGCCACTGGTCAGTGGCAACAAGGCTTACTGAATGCGGTGGCGGTGTTAGTGATTGCCTGCCCTTGCGCTTTGGGTCTGGCGACGCCAGCGGCCATTATGGCGGGCACCGGCACTGCCGCCCGCTTTGGTATTCTGGTGAAAGACGCCAGCGCCTTAGAGCAAGCGACCACAGTCAACATGGTAGTCTTCGATAAAACTGGCACCTTAACCAAAGGACAGCCAGAGCTGGTGCAAATGACCTCTTTTCTGAGTGATGAGGCAACGGACGATAACAGCAAAGACGCGGCCGAAACTCCCGCCGACTCCGAATCAAGGTTGTTGCAGCTCGCCGCATCAGTCCAACAATATAGTGAACATCCATTGGCCACCGCCATGCTCGACAAAGCCAGCGCCGCCAAGCTTTCTTTGCTCGAGGTCAGCGATTTTCAGCTGGTCGCCGGCCGGGGCGTGCAAGCCAAAGTTGCCGGAGAGACATTATTGCTCGGCAGCAGCCGCTGGATGGAAGAGCTAGGCTTAGTGTTGCCAAAGGACAAAATTGAGGTGGTGGCGGCAACCATCTCTTGGTTAGCCAAGCAACAGCAGCAGCAAAGCGAACTATTAGGCTTGTTTTGCTTTACTGATCAGCTCAAACCCCATGCGCTGGCTGCCGTACAACAATTACAGCAACAAGGCATCAAAGTGGCGATGCTGACCGGCGACAGCCAAGCCAGCGCCGATGAAATTGCCAAGCAGTTGCAACTGGATAGTTATCAAGCCGAAGTATTACCGGCGGCAAAAGCTGACTTTGTTGCCGAATATCAACAACAAGGTTTAGTGGTAGCGATGGTCGGTGACGGCGTCAATGACGCACCGGCACTGGCACAGGCCGATCTGGGCCTGGCCATGGGCACCGGCACTGACGTTGCGATCAGCGCAGCCGCGATGACGCTGATGCGTGGCGAGCCACAACTGGTGGCTGCCGCTTTAGAAATGGCACGATTGACGTACCGGAAAATAAAGCAGAACTTATTCTGGGCTTTTATCTTTAATTTTCTGGGCATCCCGCTGGCGGCACTGGGCTATCTGAATCCGGTGATTGCAGGAGCGGCGATGGCCAGTAGCAGCTTACTGGTGGTCAGCAACGCGCTGTTATTACAACGCTGGCAGCCGAAGGAGTAATTTTTGATGACACACCATGCGGCTAAACATTTGCCAAAACAAGTTTCAACACAGGTGCCAAATCAAGTTTCAACACAGGCGCCGAAACCTGCCATAACACAGGTCAACATTGGCGAAGCGGCGCGCTTAACCGGCTTGTCGGCCAAGATGATCCGCCATTATGAAGCCAGCGGTTTATTGCCGAATACCTTGCGCAGCGAGTCGGGTTATCGCTGGTATAACGAGCGGCAACTTGAGCTACTTGGGCTGATTCGGCAGGCCAGAAAACTTGGTTTTTCGCTGGTGCAAATCCAATCTTTGTTAAGTTTGTGGCAAAACCCCGTTCGCAGCAGTCGCGAGGTGAAGGTGCTGGCCGAGCATCATCTGGCTGAAATTGATGACCGGATCAGCGAGCTGAGCCAAATGCGCCAACAACTCAAACAGTTAGCCGATTGCTGTAACGGCGATGACAATGCGCAGTGCGCTATTTTGGATGGCCTTGCTGCAGGCTCAGTCGCCGGGCAGCGCTCACTATAAAGGTAGCGGTTGCGGGTCATTTGAAAAGAAAATGGCCAGCATGCAGCGGTTCAGTTGAATATTTTTAGAAACGGCTTTATCTTGTAGCAACTTATATCAATGGTGTGGTTATGCGTCGACAATCCTGGCTGATCATTTTGCTTTCAGTACTGGTGCTGTTAAAAAGCTCCGGACTGTACGCTATGGTGCATTGCCAGACTATGCCGCAACACAGCGACATGAGCACCACCCAGCAAATGGCTCGCAGCGCTGACGTCACTGCCGACACAAATGCAGCGGTACATGCAGATACTAGTGCAGATACCAGTGCAGCGCAGCATACCGCACACCAACATGATGCTGATACTGTTTCTGACACCGTCAGCACGGCATCGCACTGCCAAGACGCCATCGCGTCAGAACACTGCTCTCAAACGCAACTCCAGGCTCAAGACCAACACAGTGCCAGCACCTGCCAGGCCTGTGACCATTGTTGCACCATCCATGGCATGGCATTCCCGGCCACCTTGGTGTTAAGTCAACAAGACAGTCACGACAAAGTTCTGCAATTTAGCTACTTCCACACCAGTGTGTTTATCCCCGCCCAAAAACGTCCGCCTAAAGTCGCTTAAGTCTTTCTCACTATCTCCGTCAGGTTTTCGGCTCAATCCCGGTCTCATTGGGTGCGTTGCTAAACCTTTAGACCCTTGATATTCGCGTTGAAGAGAGCATCATTATGCCAACCAGCAACACCCCGATGTGGCGCAAAGCGCCGCTCCAGCTTGTGTTATGTGGATTCTGGATCCCAGCGCAATTGCTGGCATCCGAACTGCCACTGCCGGACTCACTACGTCATGATGTGGCCGGTTTTGGTGTGAGCTATGTCCCGCTAAACCCGGTAGCTAGTCAAACCCCGACCGTGCAACCTTGGCGCCAAGCCAATCAACGAGTGCACCAAGTCGGTGGCTGGATGTTTTATGCCACTGAAGCGGCCGCTGAAGATCCGTCAAAACAACACCAGCAGCATCAACATCAACAAACAGCACCCATGAAACATGAGGGGCATCACTAATGGATCAAGATAACCGTCAAACGACTGCTTATCGCAGTTTATCAAGCCGCATCGCAGGGTTAGTCCTGGGCTCGGTTGTTGTGCTCAGCGGCTGCGCCGTTGACCCAGGCGATAGTCTTCCGAAGATTCAGACGGATATTGCAGGTGTCACGTCAATACCGATGCAGCTGATCCAGAATCAGGCTCAACAACAGCAGCTTGAACAGCGTGTGCAGACGTTACTGCAAAAAGCACTCACCCTCGACACAGCCGTCGAAGTGGCGGTGCTCAACAACCGGACTCTTCAGGCGGAGCTGTTTGGACTTGGCGTTTCAGCCGCTCAATTACAGCAGGCCACACAACTTCCAAATCCAGGTATTAAATTGACTCGCAGCACCAGTGATGGCAGCTATAGCACCGAGCTTGAGTTTGGCCTGAACTTGCTCACGCTGGTGACATTGCCGCAGGTAAGACAGATTGAGCAACAACGATTTGAACAAGAGCGGCTTCACACCGCGCAGCGCATCGCAGCGTTAATCAGTGAGACCAAAATTGCTTATTGGAACGCAGTCGCGGCGCGGGAAGTCCTCACTTATATCGAGCAAGTTCACACCACGACCCAAGCCAGCGCGGAATTGGCCAAAAGGATGCTGGAAGCCGGTAATTTTAATAAGTTGGAGTATCTGCGGGAGCAAGGGCAACTCAGTGATGCTACGTTAAATTTGGTGATGGCGCGTCAGGCCGTCTATGCCAACACCGAAAAATTACACCGCTTGCTCGGGTTATGGTCGGTTTCACAGCAAATGTTGCTGCCGGATCGTTTACCAACATTGCCGGGATCAGTAGCTGAACTAGACAATGTGGCCGCGGGGGCACTGGAAAAGCGCTTGGATGTGCAAATCGCCACCCTGAAATTGCGATCAATCGCCGCAGCGGCAGGCCTCACCAAAGCGACCCGCTTCATCAATGCCTTTGAAGTGGAAGTTGCGGGCAATCTCCACGACAGCAGCGAGCGCAGTTACAGCGCCATTTTTGAGTTGCCGCTGTTTGACTGGGGCAACAGCAGAGTCAAGCAAGCCGAAGCTGAATATTGGCAAGCTTTTTATACTGCGGCGGCGACAGGGGTAAATGCCCGTTCAGAAATTAGGGAAAGTTATTTAACCTATCGCTCAATGTATGACCTAGCAGCCCACTACCAAAATACGGTGCTACCGGTGCAACGGCAAATCGCCGAAGAAAATCAGTTGCGTTATAACGGCATGTTTATCAGTGTTTTTGAGCTGATTGCCGATGCCCGCAGCCAAATTAGTGCCGTGACTGGTTATGTCAATGCCAGCCGTGACTTTTGGGTAGCAAAAGCACAGCTCGACCTGGCGCTGATTGGCACGCCATTGACCACAGAGACGGCAGCCGCCAATCAACCCAAGACCAGCACCAAAGCTGCAGGCCATTAAGGAGCTCCTATGTTATCTCGTCGTGATTTACTTAAAGGCCTGGGAGCGATTGCTACAGGCGTTGGCGTTGCAGCTGTCAGCCGACCGGCGTTAGCAGGTTTACCTGAAATCGTCAGCCAGACTTCTGCCGACACCATGCCGCCACTGGCGCCGACCACCGGTCGCCCTTACAACCCGGTCGTGACCCTGAACGGCTGGACGCTGCCATGGCGCATGAACAATGGCGTCAAAGAGTTCCATTTGGTGGCAGAGCCGGTGGTGCGGGAATTAGCACCTGGCATGAAAGCGCATTTGTGGGGTTATAACGGCCAGTCACCAGGGCCAACCATCGAAGTGGTCGAAGGCGACAGAGTACGGATTTTTGTCACCAATCACCTCCCCGAACATACCTCAGTGCATTGGCACGGTCAGCGCCTGCCGAATGGCATGGATGGTGTGTCAGGGTTAAACCAAAAGGCGATTCCAGTCGGAAAAACCTATGTCTATGAGTTTGTCGCGCGCCGCCCCGGCACTTTTATGTACCACCCACATGCCGATGAAATGGTGCAAATGGCAATGGGTATGATGGGTTTTTGGATCACGCATCCCAAAGATCCGCATCCGCATATTGCCGAAGTCGACCGCGATTTTGTGTTTTTATTGAACGCTTATGACATCGAACCCGGCAGTTACACACCCAAAATTATGACCATGCTGGACTTTAACCTCTGGACCTGGAATAGCCGGGCCTTTCCAGGTATCGACCCATTGGTGGTGCGCAAAAATGACAAGGTGCGGATCAGGATCGGCAATCTGACGATGACCAACCATCCCATTCATATTCATGGCCATGAGTTCACCGTGACCGGCACCGATGGCGGTCCAACCCCGCCGGGCAGTCGCTGGCCGGAAGTCACCACCGATATTGCCGTCGGCCAAATGCGCCAAATTGAGTTTTTGGCCGATGAAGTCGGCGATTGGGCGTTTCACTGCCATAAGTCGCATCACACTATGAATGCGATGGGTCACGATATACCCACCATGATTGGCGTTGATCACAGCGGCATGACCAAAAAAATCCAGACATTGGTGCCCGACTATATGGTGATGGGCGAACGTGGTATGGCAGATATGACGGAAATGGCGATGCCGTTGCCGGACAACACATTACCGATGATGACCGGCGAAGGCCCTTTTGGTTCGGTCGAAATGGGCGGGATGTTTAGTGTACTGAAAGTTCGGGAAAATCAGGCCGCCGGCGATTACAAAGATCCGGGTTGGTTTCAACACCCGCCAGGCACTGTCGCCACCGAATGGACCGGCGATCTCAACCCGCCGCAGCGTTCGCATGATCATGGCGGTCAGTCAATGCCATTAAAACACAGTACAAACAAAGACGTCGAACTGACGGTTCGTAAACCAAAATCCCACAGCGGACACAACTAAATACAACAGGTGAACTATGAAAACTATAACATTACTACTCTGCACTTTAACCCTCGCCACTGCGCTGCCCGCAGCTGCGCAGGAGCACCAGCATGAGCATGAGCATCAGCAACAGCCAGCCGCCACTGCGCAGCAACCGCAGATGACGATGGCTACCGTTCGAAAACTGGACGTGCAAAATGGAAAAATCACGCTCAAACACGACATGATTAAAAATATTGGCATGCCACCTATGACAATGGTATTCACCGTCTCAGAACCATCGTTATTAAACGGGATCAGCGAAGGCGACAACGTCCGTTTCACTGCCGAGAAAAAAGGCTCCGCCTTAATGGTGACTGCCCTTGAAAAAGTTCCACACACCGACCACAACCATTAAGGAGTCTAGTAAATGCAAAAAAATCAACTTTTCCCCAAATGGCTGGTCTCGCTGTCAATGGCTTTTTTATGTGTGTTTTCAAGCGCTACATTCGCCCACACCAGCCTGAAAACATCCGTGCCAGCCAATGGACAAACGGTTACCGAAGTACAACACATCAGTATGGAATTTGGTGCCGCTTTGCAACTGATGGCGTTGGTGCTTAAAGATGCGACTGGCAACGTGATCCCAACAAGTTTTGCCAGAACTGCCTCGGCGAATACAATATTTGATGCCAAAATCAAAGCCCCACTTGCCCCTGCCCACTATCAAGTGCATTGGATGGGCATGGGTGCTGACGGGCACAAAATTGACGGTGATTTCAGCTTCACGGTCGACCCCCAAATACCATCAACGGCGCCACCAACTAAGCCATCAACTGAGCCATCAACGGTGCCACCGGCCCAAGCAGTAGTGAAAGCCGCATTATTTAGCGGACTCGAGCAAGCGCCAGCTAAAACAGTGTTGGCCTTTCATCAAGCGTTAAAAGAGGGTGATCACGCCACTGTGGATCAAGTCCTGGCAGACGACGTGATGATTTTTGAAGGGGGCGGTGTCGAACGCTCGAAAACAGAGTATGCGCAGCACCATATGTCCGCCGATATGGCCTACCTCAAAGAGATGTCGGTTGAAACGCTGGAACATCATGTGCAAGTGGACGGTAACTTTGCGCTCTCGATGGCACGCTCAAAAGTCAACGGCAGTTATAAAGGGAAAACCGTGGCGCATGAAGGCATGGAGACTATTACCTTGCTGAAGAAAAATGGCCAATGGCGGATTAACCATATTCACTGGTCCAATTAATTCGAGGTAGTTCGTCAAGCTAGTCCGTCAAGCGAGTTCGTCAATATAGTTCGTCAAAGTAATTCAAGGGGCGTTTTGCGCCCTGTTTGGAGGATTGTTGTGGAAATGGTCGACATTGCTAGTTGGTTGTCGAAAACCCTGCTGTATGGTGCAACAGCCGGTATTGTCGGCGCCGTGTTCATGCGATTTATCAGCGAACATCAGCTGGACATGGCGAACTGGCTGCGCAGTTATAGTCGCTGGGCGGCAGCATTTGGCATGTTCAGTGTGCTACTGGCTGGCACCAGCCAGCTGGTGCTGTTTAGTGGCCAAGGCATCAACAGTCTGACCGATGGGGACACATTGACGATGTTACTGAGCGGCAACTTGGGATGGACCTGGGGTTTGGCGCTGAGCGGATTTATCGTTTGTTGGCTGGCCGGGCAATTGTCGCAGTTTCCTCGTATCCAGACGTTCATCATGGTGCTGGGTATGCTGCTAATTGTTGCATCCTATTGGTTTACCGGCCATTTAGTCGACGCTGACTGGATTCAGCATTTACTACTTATCAGCCATGTACTGACGATGGGTTTATGGATTGGCGCCCTATTACCATTGTACAAGGTTGCATCGCTATCCGATCCGCAGTACGTCCGGCGGGTGATGATCCGGTTTGGTGAGCTAGCGCTGATTTTCATCCCGATTTTAGTGCTTTCTGGCATTTTGATGCTGCTGCATTTATTGGGTGACCTGCGGCTGCTGTTTCACAGTGACTATGGCCAGACAATCCTGCTCAAACTCACGGTCGTCACTCTGCTACTGGGGCTGGGCGCTTTAAACAAAGGGGTATTCGTACCCCGACTTCCTGAACCAGCCAGTTTAATGCAATTAGCGAAATCAATTCGGCTTGAAATGTTATTCGCCACAGCGGTGTTCGGTATCACGGCCTTCGCAACGGTCGTCATCGGATTAGAACATTAACAGATGAGAGCTCTCGCCGTTGCTGCGACGAGCTTGGTGCGACGAGCTTGCTACAGAACAAAAGCAAACAACAGAGGTTTGATATGCATGATTTAAAGCAAATAAACAGGGCACGCTGGTCGTCCAAAGCCACGCGGGGATGCCAACGCGGCGCTTTGGCCATCGTGTTGGTTTGCGCTATGCCATTTGCTTTTGCAGCTGACACCACTGCGGCCGAGCACGCCCACCAGCCAACATCCGATCAGCAACGCGTAGTCATGTCGCAGACTGAGCGGCCCAATTTATTGGCTACAGAGCAGGCGACAGAGCAGGTAACAGCGCAGGCAACAGCGCCAACCAGCGGCATCACCACCAAATATATCTGCCCGATGCATGCCCATATCATCAGCGACAAACCAGGCACTTGCCCTATTTGTGGCATGAATTTAGAAAAAGTCGAGATTGGCTCTCTAGAGAAGGGCGGCGGCATGACAGACGAAGTCAACATCACGGTGTCAGGGCGGATGCAACAATCGCTGGCATTAAAAGTGGCGACCGTGGAGCGCGATACCCTGTGGAAGTTTGTCGAAACGGTTGGGCAGGTCGATTACAACGAAAGCCAAATTAGCCATATTCACGCCAGAGTGTCCGGCTGGATTGAAAAGCTCGCCATCAAATCAATGGGTGATACCGTGAAAAAAGGCCAATTGTTGTACGAAATCTACTCGCCAGAATTGGTGAATGCGCAGGATGACTACTTATTGGTATTAGACACCCAGAAAAAAACCGGCGGTCAACGTTATCAGGATTTAGTGCGCCGCGCCGGTCTGCGCTTATCGTTTCTTGGCTTTAACGAAAATCAAATCAAACAATTAGCACAGACTAAACAAACCCAGTACCGCATTCCGTTTTATGCCAGCCAAGATGGTGTGGTCGAAACGCTGTCGGTGCGCGACGGCATGTACATTGAACCACAAACCGAAGTGATGTCATTGGTCGACCTCTCCACCGTCTGGGTGATTGCCGACGTGTTTGAGAATGAACAAAGCTGGATTACCAAAGGCCAACAGGCTGAAATTGCCGTTCCGGCGATGGATCTAAGCGGTTTAGAAGGCACCATCGATTACATCTATCCAGAGCTTGATCCTATCACCCGCAGCCTGCGGGTGCGGTTAGTGATCAACAACAGCCAAGCCAAGCTGCGGCCAAAAACTCTAGCCAAGGTCTCTATTTTTGGTGGTCCGAAAAGAGACATTCTGGTGATCCCACAAGAGGCGCTGATCCAAACCGGCAAAGAGAACCGTGTCATTGTTAAACAAGCTGATGATAGTTTTGCCGCCAAAGTGGTCACCGTTGGCATCATGCGCCAAGACAAAGTGGAAATAGTCGCTGGGTTAACCGAAGGCGAGCAGGTGGTAATTTCAGGGCAGTTTTTACTCGACTCCGAAGCCAGCCTCAAAGGCAGTTTAATGCGCTTAAGTAGCGGCCATCAGCACTAGGAGGCTCCATGTTAAATTACCTTATTGCCGCCGCAATCAGGCAACGCGTGATGGTGCTGATTATCGCCATCATGGTCACAGTCTGGGGGGTGCAGGAGCTTCGAAAAACGCCGTTGGATGCGTTACCGGATTTATCCGATGTGCAGGTGATTATTCAAACCTCGTATCCTGGCCAAGCGCCTAAATTGGTCGAAGAACAAGTCACTTACCCGCTGTCGGCGGCGATGTTAGCCGTGCCGGGCGCCAAAACCGTGCGTGGTTTTTCGATGTTTGGCGACTCTTATGTTTACGTCATCTTTGAAGATGGCACCGACATCTATTGGGCGCGCTCGCGGGTGCTGGAATACCTCAGCCAAATCAGTAATCGCTTGCCAAACGGCGTGCAACCGTCGTTGGGGCCGGACGCTTCAGGGGTCGGTTGGGTATTTGAGTATGCCTTGGTCGACCGCTCAGGTAGCCTTGATTTATCGCAACTGAAAAGCTTACAGGACTGGTATCTCAAGCTTGAATTACAAAGTGTGGCCGGGGTGTCGGAAGTGGCAACGGTCGGCGGCATGGAGCAAACCTATCAGGTAGTGCTGGAACCGGACAAAATGGCGATTTATAAACTGGATATCGCCAGCATCAAAAACGCCATAGAAAAATCCAACAATGAAGTGGGTGGTTCAGTGATTGAAATGGCTGAAGCGGAGTATATGGTGCGCGCCAAAGGGTATCGCCAAACGCTGGCCGATTTTCAGCAAATCCCACTGGGTATTACTAGCCCCTCCGGCACCAGTTTAACGCTCAAAGATGTCGCGACAGTGCGAAAAGGCCCAGCCGCCCGGCGTGGCATTGCCGAACTCGACGGTGAAGGTGAAGTGGTCGGCGGCATTATCGTGATGCGCTACGGCGAAAATGCGCTTCGCACCATCGACGCCGTGAAAGCCAAACTGCTGGAGTTACAAGCGGGTTTGCCAGCTGGAGTAGAAATTATTCCAACCTATGACCGCTCACAGCTGATTTTGAACTCGATTGATAACTTATCCACCAAAGTCATTGAAGAAATGATTGTGGTGGGTGTGGTCTGTTTACTGTTTTTAATGCATGCCCGCTCGACCTTGGTGGCGGTGATCACACTACCGCTGTCAATTTTGATCGCCTTTATCGCGATGAATAAATTGGGTGTCAATGCCAACATTATGAGCTTGGGCGGCATTGCCATTGCCATCGGCGCCGTGGTCGACGGTGCCATCGTGATGATTGAAAATATGCATAAACATCTGGAGCATTTTCAGACGGAACAGCAGCGCCAACCCAATAACACCGAGCATTGGCGCATTGTGGCAGAAGCGGCCACCGAAGTGGGGCCAGCGCTATTTTTCTCGTTAATTATTATTACCTTAAGCTTTGTGCCGGTGTTTGTACTCGAAGCGCAGGAAGGCCGCTTATTTGCGCCCTTGGCGTATACCAAATCTTTTGCTATGGCAGCATCGGCCTTTTTGGCCATTACCCTGGTGCCGGTGCTGATGGGTTATTTTATTCGGGGGAAAATCCCGCCGGAGCAGAAAAACCCGCTCAACCGCGGCTTGATTGCGCTGTATAAACCGTCATTAAAGTTGGTGCTGCAATTTCCTAAAACCACGCTGGTGGTGGCGTTGTTGGCGCTTGTCAGCGCAGCAGTGCCCATGACCCGAATGGGCAGTGAGTTTATGCCGGCGCTGGAAGAAGGTGACTTGCTGTATATGCCAACGGCGCTGCCGGGGATCAGTGCCGGTAAAGCAGCTGAAGTGCTACAACAAACCGACCGTTTAATTAAAACCGTGCCGGAAGTGGCGCGGGTATTTGGTAAAGTCGGCCGCGCCGAAACTGCCACCGATCCGGCGCCACTGACGATGCTCGAAACCACCATCATGCTCAAACCTCAGACTGAGTGGCGCGAAGGCATGACGCTGGACGGCATTATTGCGCAGCTGCAACAAACCGTCACGGTACCGGGGCTGACCAATGCTTGGGTGCAGCCAATTAAAACCCGCATCGATATGCTCTCAACCGGTATTAAAACGCCGGTCGGCATCAAAATCTCTGGCGCCGATGTTAATGAATTACAACGCATCGGTACTGAGATTGAGGCCATTTTGCAAAAAGTGCCACACACCCAATCGGCCTATGCCGAGCGTAGCGGTGGTGGTCGTTATATCGATATTTCGCCAAAACTGGATGTCGCTGCCCGCTATGGCATGTCACAACAAGATATTCAGGATGTGGTGCGCTACGCCATTGGCGGGATGGATATTGGCGAGTCGGTACAAGGCGCTGAGCGCTACCCGATCAACCTGCGTTATCCGCGCGAGCTACGCGACAACCTCAGCAAATTGCGTGAGCTACCGGTGATCACGAAATCCGGCCACTACCTGCCGCTGCATAACTTAGCCGATATCGAGATCACCGATGGCCCGCCGATGCTGACCAGTGAAAATGGCCGGCTCATTTCCTGGGTGTTTATCGATATCAGCGGCACCTCAATTGGTGAATACATCCAAAGCGCCAAGGCGGCTTTGGAGGCGGAGCTCTCCGTGCCCACCCGCTACAGCTACACTTTTGCCGGCCAATATGAATATATGCAACGGGTTGATGCCAAGCTCAAAGAAGTGATCCCAATGACGCTGGCGATCATCTTTATTCTGCTGATGTTGACCTTTGGCTCGACGCTGCAAGCCAGCATCATTATGCTGAGCCTGCCGTTTGCGTTGGTCGGTAGCACTTGGCTGCTATTTTTGCTCGATTACAACTTCTCAGTTGCGGTCGCCGTCGGCATGATTGCGCTGGCCGGCGTGGCCGCCGAGTTTGGCGTCATCATGTTGATTTACCTTAACAATGCCATTAAACAGCGTCAGCAAAAAAACACCTATCACAGCGTCGATGATTTAAAAGAAGCGTTGATGGAGGGCGCGGTGATGCGCATTCGCCCCAAAGCGATGACGGTCGCGACCATCTTCTTTGGCTTGCTGCCGATCATGTGGGGCGCAGGCTCCGGTAACGACGTGATGCAAAAAATCGCCGCGCCTATGGTCGGCGGCATGATCACCGCACCGCTGTTGTCGTTGTTTGTGCTACCAGCAATTTACTTGCTGGTGTATTCGCGCCAACTAAAAGCAGCAGAGGACGCTGAAAGTGAATCGCGCTGATGTAAACGACAACCCGCCAGAGAGTAGCATCGGTCATTTAAAACCGGCGTAGCTAAGCATCAAGTCATTAAAAAGCCTTACATCAGTAAGGCTTTGGGCAGGGATAATACATCGCCAAGATCTTGTCTCTTTGCAGAGGCGATTTCATAGACATCAATGCATGAAATTTTCTGTATTTTCTTCGTTTTTCTGACGGTTGGACAATAGTCTTTTGCGCCTATGCCATTGTTTACTATACGCACTGATGTAAACCGCCCGATAGAGCCCCTGTATTTTCAACTAGCCGTAGTTACCCACAAGTTAGATAACTAGAAACCACGCGCTAAAGGATGCGTACATCCACAGATTAATATTAGACGAGGCCGCAATAATTACGGCCTGACAGTAGAGCTGGAACTATGACACACCAACTCTCAGCGATGTTCCCGTTTCAAACCTACAAAAAAACTGTTAGGGCTCATAATCGAATAGACCATTCGAGTTTACGCGGGGACCACTGACATATATCGCGTCATATTGTCCAAATCCACTTGTCCAAAGTTGATAAACTGCAGCCTGGCCGCCTGAAAACTCTACCGTAAAGCTAACGCAGCCCAAGCCCATGAAAACACAAGTTGCCCCTGCATCATGAGCAAGAGTTCCAACTAAATTTCCAAATAAAGGACCAGCATTCTGGCAAGCAAAATCGCATTGAATAACTATACGCTCCATACCATCCCGGTTGCGATCAGTTAAAACAGTTATGGCATTGCTACTTACTTTTTTTTGAGTCTTGGTGGAGATATTCGACATACGCCGCAGCTTCGCGGAATCTTTGTAAAGTCGTTATATCAATCTCTAAAATATTAGCCTGTTCTAAATTGGCGATGTTTTGAAGCTTAATATATTCCTTCAAACTGTCATTTGCCTTTGGGCTGTTTGTCTTACGTTGTGCTAGCGCTTCACTTGCAGCTAGTGCAGCTTTTTGAGCGGCGTCGGAATTGAGCACAGCTTCGCTTATGTAGTCATAGTATTTCTCAAGCGCTTTTTTAAATTCTGCTTTCGATAACCCTAAGTGCTTGTTTCGCTCTGTATAGACCTGTTCTATTACAGGTTTATTGTCCAACATTTCTTTGTAGAAACTGTTAGTTGCTTCGGAGGGAAATGCTAAACCAATAAACGTAAACGCTGCAAAAATTGACATAAATTTCATAAAAAAATCCCTTTAAGTTAAATTTATTGTTAGCAAGCTAATAATAAATAAACTACTAATGATCAATTTACTTGTC
>JBBKWN010000149.1:0-12739 GCA_037968955.1 Rheinheimera sp.
GGTCTATTCCTTGATCATTTTAACGGCAGCGTTCAGTAAAACTTTAGAAATTTCTATAATTTTATTTCAACTCGTTTTACTGCAGTAATTTGTGCTGTTACAACCCGTTTTGATTGCAGGTTCTGCACCTTGACGTCATCGCCTAAAGTGCCATCCTGCAAGGCGGTAGCCTGTGTTGTCACTGAGAGTCCGTTCGATACTCCTGCAATTGTAACAACATCTCCCTTACATACAAGACAAAGATCATTTTGGGTTAATATTTGACCTGCATTTAATGTTCTTTTTGTCCTAGCGCCAACAATAAGTTCCACTTCTGGTACAAGTGCGCCACGGCTTTGTGATAATTCCGTTTCCGTTTGCGTGAGCATGTCGCTGCTCAAATAACTTCCTGCAGCTAATTGCCGGGTCACCGCTACAGCATCGACAAACTGACTGACTTTGGCGGGAAGAAACAACTGCCAGCCCCCGCTATCAGGGCATTGAACTTTGACAGTATTTTGACGCTGCAATTGTTCGCTCACCAATGCGAATTGCAATGACTGCTCACAGGTTTTGTCCGCCAGTCGATTATCTAATGGATATACCTGTATCTTAAGCTGATTTAACCCTGAGTCAGGAGTTTGTTGTTCCAGCCATTGTGTCGTGTATAAAGTTAAATCAGCCATCGAATAACTAGCCGCAAACGTAGTGCCACTATATAAGATTAGCGAGGTACACAATGCTTGCAAAAGGCGTGCTCTAGGTAAAAATTTATAGTACATTTTCATATTGTTTCAGCTATGCTTTATCGACAAAGGGTTATAACATACCAAGTATGTCAATTTTTCAGTGACTTGCCGCTTTCGTTTATCTTGCTGCAAGAATCGATCCTGAATTTCTCTGGGGAGTCACAAATGGCCGGTATTCTTGATTCTGTCAACCAACGAACGCAGTTGGTGGGGCAAAACCGTTTAGAATTATTATTGTTTCGGTTAGCTGGCAGACAGCGGTTCGGTATTAATGTGTTTAAAGTCAGAGAAGTTTTGCAATGCCCTCCACTGACTGCAATCCCAAAGAGAAATAAGTTCGTTCGTGGCATCGCTCATATTCGTGGTCAGACTATTTCCGTGATCGATTTAAGTTTGGCTACAGGCGGGCGCCCAATTGAGAATACCAAAGACAGTTTTATAGTCATCGCAGAGTACAATCGATCGGTACAAGGTTTTTTAGTCAACTCCGTCGAGCGCATCATCAATATCAATTGGTCCGCCGTTATGCCGCCGCCAAAGGGTACTGGTGGTCGACAGAGCTATCTCACCGCAGTCACGGAAATTGACAACGAGCTTGTTGAAATTATTGACGTAGAGAAAATCTTAGAGGAGATTTCGCCATCTCCCACCACTATTACTGGCAATATTGAAACAGAAAGTATCATGGCAGATCTTGGTGATCGTACCATCTTAATTGCTGACGACTCTGCTGTCGCTCGTAACCAGGTCAAGCGTGCGTTGGAAAGTCTTGGTGTCACAATGCATTTGGTTAAAAATGGGCGTGAAGCGTTAACCTATCTGCAGGAAGTTGCCGCCAGCTGTGAAAACTGTATCACTGAAAAAATTGGGTTGTTGATTTCAGATATTGAAATGCCCGATATGGACGGATATACATTGACTGCAGAAATCAGAATGGATCCGAAACTTAAAAAGCTGCACGTAATTTTGCACACCTCATTGAGCGGAGTCTTTAACCAGCAGATGGTACAAAAAGTTGGTGCAGATGATTTCATTGCCAAATTTAACCCTGACGAACTCGGAGATTCGGTTCGTAAGTGGTTGCATGCTGAGTAGCCAATGGTGGTGCAGTCTTGAATAAAGAGCTACATGACAATGAATACAAGTTGTTCAGAGACTTTCTGGAGCAACAATGTGGCATTGTACTTGGTGACAATAAACAGTACCTGGTAAAAAGCAGGTTAGGCCCATTGATGTTGCGGTTTAATTTGGCAAGTTTGTCTGATTTGGTCGCAAAAACACTCAGCCCGTTTGAGCGGCAACTTCGTTCCGCAGTTATCGATGCCATGACGACGAATGAAACATTATGGTTTCGCGATACCTATCCATATGAACTTTTAAAAAAACAAATACTTCCTGAACTTGAAAAAGACCATCGCACCGTCAAAATTTGGTCAGCTGCCAGCTCATCGGGGCAAGAACCGTATTCGATAGCAATGACGGGACTTGAATATCAACAGCTTAAACCATCAGCTTTTAGTCTTGGTGTCCAAATTCTTGGTACTGATATTTCTAATGCCATGTTAGAGCACTGCCAACGTGCTGAATATGATGGTTTAGCGTTGTCGCGTGGTTTATCACCGGAGCGACGGAGCAAATTTTTTGAAGAGAGCGGCAATGGCATGATGCGGGTGAAAGATCCAGTGCGCAAACATGTCTCTTTTCGCCATCTCAACCTGTTGGATAGTTATACCTTGCTGGGCAAGTTTGACATTATTTTTTGCCGTAACGTATTGATTTACTTCTCTCCTGAAGTAAAAGTGAAAATCATACGCCAGTTTGCCCAAGCGCTAAACCCACGCGGTTATCTGTTGTTAGGGGCCTCAGAGTCTTTGTCCAGTATTAATGATGACTTTGAAATGATTCGCTGCAATCCAGGCATCATTTACCGTCGTAAGACCTGAACGACCCGCCTTTAATCCTTCAAGCTTCTGCAATTCATTGTTATTTTCAAGGACGTTTCATAACTATTGGCCTGAGTTTTGCTAAAGAATCTTATCGTATTTCGACAAGAGTGCAGAAAAATGGCGATTAGTTTTGAAAAGGCCTTTGGTCTTCATCCCGAAGGGATGCTCCTGCGAGAGAAGCGTTCAGCGATACTAGCGGACAATATCGCGAATGCCGATACGCCGGGTTACAAAGCAAAAGATTTGGATTTTGTTACCGCGTTAGCGAATGCACAATCCAAACAATCTTCCTCTATTAACCGCACTCACGAAAAACACTTTCAGATTTCTACCAATATGAAGCATGAAGTGAAGTTTCGAAATGTTGAACAGACAGATACCGGTGATGGGAACAGCGTAGATATTCATCGCGAGCGTAATGCTTTTAGTCAGAATAGTATGGAATATCAGGCGTCGTTGAACTTTTTAAACAGTAAAATCAGCGGCTTGAAAAAAGCAGTTGGAGGGCAATCTTAATGAGTTTATATCGGGTTTTTGATATTGCAGGTTCCGGACTAACAGCGCAAGCGCTGCGGTTAAATACCACCGCCAGTAACATTGCCAATGCTAATACTGTGAGTAGCAGTATTGATCAAACTTATCGCGGCCGACACCCGGTGTTTGCTGCGGAGTTTGACCGTGCTCGGGAAGATCAAGGTGCTGGGGTTAAAGTCTTGGGGATCGTAGAAAGCGATGCGCCTTTAACGACTGAATACAATCCAAGCCATCCATTAGCAGACGAAAAGGGATTTATTTACAAACCTAACGTAAATGTAATGGAAGAAATGGCCAATATGATTTCAGCCAGCCGCTCCTATGACGCCAACGTACAGGTAGCCGATGCAGCAAAACAAATGCTGAGCCGTACTTTGACACTCGGCCAACGATAAGGATTAAATCATGTCGACGATTAATTCAACCACAACACCGAGTTATGTCGATAGCCTGAAACAGGGTACGGCGAAAGAGCAGACGGACGCTGAAAAAGCCGGCGCACTTACCCAATCGGATTTTTTTGCCTTGTTAACGCAGCAGCTTGCGTTTCAAGACCCAACGAAGCCGGTTGAAAACGATCAGATGATTGCACAAATGACCAGTTTTACGATGGCTGATGGGATCAGTTCTCTGAATAATAATTTTAGAGATTTTGCGGCCAGTATGAACTCTAACCAAGCGTTGCAGGCGTCAAGTTTGGTTGGCAGGAATGTGTTGGTGAACTCTGACAAACTGGTCTTTGATGGCACGAATGAGGCCGTAGGCTCCGCAGAAGTACCACCAAATACTTCCAGCTTGAACGTCAAAGTTTATAACGCTGCTGGTGAATTGGTGCGATCAGCGCCAGCCATCGAACCACAAGCAGGCAAGTTTGATTATGTTTGGGACGGTAAAGACAATAATGGGACGACCCTGAACAGTGGCCTGTACACGGTGAAAGTCGAAGCTGACGTTGCTGGTCAAAATCAAGCCTTAAAAACATCCACTTATGTGCCGGTCACCAGTGTGACTCTGGGTCGATCAACTGCCGACATGACGCTGAATTTGTACGGCCTTGGCGCCAAAAAACTGTCAGACATTTTAGAAATTGCCGCAGGCTGAAGCTTGTGAACGAGGTGAATTATGAGTTTTAATATTGCGTTAAGTGGCTTAGCTGCCGCTCAGAAAGATTTGGATACCACCGCAAACAACATTGCGAACGTCAATACCACGGGTTTCAAAGAGTCCAGAGCTGAATTCGCTGATGTGTATGCCGGTTCTATTTTCTCGCCAGGGCGAACCAAGGTGGGCGATGGTGTGGCAACTTCGCAGGTCGCGCAACAGTTCAGTCAAGGCGCCCTAAAATTTACCAGTAACTCGTTGGATATGGCGATTACCGGTGATGGTTTTTTTGCGTTAACGCCAGATTTAGCCTCAAAAGACTTAACTTATACCCGCTCAGGAGCTTTTAAGTTAAGTAAAGACAATTTTGTTGTCGATAATAACGGCAACTTCTTGCAGGGGTATCCGGTTGATCCAAGTACTGGCGCTGCCAGTTCAATCAGTTTAAGTACGACCAAACCAATTCAGATCCCAAGCACTGCCGGCGCGCCACGTTCAACACAAAACGTTTATTTAACGATGAACTTAAATGCCACTCAAATGCCGGTCACCACGCCGCTACCCGTATTTAATCCATTAGATAAAGCCACCTATAATGCTGGTGCGACAACGTCGACTACGGTTTACGATAGTTTGGGCGAACCACATATTTTATCGTTTTATTTTCGAAGAACCGATCCGGCGACCAACAATGATTGGCAGGTTTTTGGTGTTTTTGATGACAAAACAGCTATTCCGCCAGCGGCAGGTTCTTATTTTGGACCGGTAGTGCTGGATTTTGACGCCAACGGTGTTCCAACATTGCCAACAGCAACGTCATTACCGGATTTAGTAATACCACAAGCGACCATCAACACGCCTGCTTACTTGACCAACGGTGCTCAGTTTACCAGTGCGTTAACGGTTAATTTTGGTAACGCTGCCGGCACTAATTTTCCGACTCAATACTCTAGCAAGTTCGAAATTGGCTCTTTGAGTCAAGATGGGACAACTGTTGGTCGATTGACGAGCATCGATATTGATGCTTCAGGCAAAGTTATGGCGAGTTATAGTAACGGTGATCAAACGTTCTTGTCGCAAATCACGCTGGCAAAATTTGCGAATCCGCAAGGGTTAACTCAAGCTGGTAATACTTCGTGGAAAGCAAGCCTACGTTCTGGTGAAGCTTTAGCTGGTGAAGCCAATAGCGGAACTTTGGGTTCAATTAACTCCTCTGCTTTAGAATCGTCAAACGTTAACTTGACCAACGAGTTGGTTGATTTGATTGCGGCGCAGCGGAACTTCCAAGCGAACTCTCGAGCGCTGGAAGTGAATAGCTCATTACAACAGACGGTGCTACAGATCCGATAGTGACAGTTTATTGACCTTTAAAAACCACCTCCGGGTGGTTTTTTTATTTTGGACACAAACTGTGGTTAAACAATTATTTTGATGCTGTTCTTCTGCCAGAGAATATTTTCAAGTATCTGAATTTAAACATAAGTATTTCAGGAACCAAACATGGATTTACTCGAGTGCGAAGTTGGGTTTCGTTTCTGGCACCATTGTTGCTTCATAGCTAGTCATAGCAGCTAAATTCGGGCACATCGCCTGTTATCGCAGGAGCAGCACATGGATCACTTACTTTACATCGCGATGAGCGGCGCCAAAGAAAATATGAATGCGCTGGCTGTGCGCGCGAATAATCTGGCCAACGCCAATACCAATGGCTTTAAAGCCGATTTGGAACAAGCACGTTCAATGCAAGCGTTTGGGGATGGCTTAGCCAGTCGCGTGTTTGCCTTGACTGAAATGCCGAGTCAGAACTTTGACGCCGGTGAAATAAAAATTACTGAAAACGAACTGGACGTTGCCATTCAAGGCAATGGTTGGTTTGCCGTTGAAGATGCGGATGGCCAAGAAGCTTATACCCGCAGTGGTAATCTGAAAATCAGTGTTGATGGTTTTTTGCAAACTGCGTCTGGTCTAAATGTATTGAGTGACGGTGGGCCGGTGCAATTGCCTGTCCCGATGGCAAAAATGGAGATTGCCGCGGACGGCAGTATTCAGGCTTTGGCGCGTGGAGCTCCGGCAACTGCGATGGTTGAAGTTGGCCGGATTAAACTGGTAAAACCAGAAAATCAGGACATGTTTAAAGGAAACGACGGTTTATTTCGTCGAAAAGATGGAAATATTGCCGAAGTGAACGCGACCGTTAATTTACTTAGCGGTGCGCTTGAAGGTAGTAACGTCAATGCGGTAGGTGAAATGACTTACCTCATTAGCTTACAGAAACAATTTGAATTACAAGTAAAAATGATGAAAACCGCTGAAGATATGGATCGTCAGCAAAACCAGCTTCTACGCATCATCTAGAGCATTAGGCTCAGGAGGACACCATGCATCCAGCTCTTTGGATCAGCAAAACCGGTTTAGACGCAAAACAGCGCGATATTTCGGTGATATCAAACAACTTGGCGAACGCCAGCACTGTCGGCTACAAAAAGAGTCGTGCCGTGTTCGAAGATTTGTTGTACCAGAACGTCAACCAACCCGGCGGTCGTTCATCGCAAAATTCGGAACTGCCAAATGGCTTGATGCTTGGCGCAGGCACCAAAGTGGTCGCCACGCAGAAGAACTTCACGCAGGGTAATCATATGACCACCGACAATGCGTTGGATGTGATGATTCAAGGCTCCGGTTTTTTTGAAATTCTGATGCCTGATGGCACTATTTCATATAGCCGAAACGGTCAGTTCACCACTGACAGTGAAGGTAATTTGGTGACTTCTGGCGCTGGATATCAGATCCAGCCAACCATTACTATTCCACCGGATGCCACCGAAATTAATATCTCGCAAGACGGCGAAGTGTCCGTGAAATTGCCAGGCCAGCCTGAAAATGCTGTTTTAGGGCAGTTGGTGGTAACCAATTTCATTAATCCGGCAGGTCTTGAGCCGATAGGTCAGAATTTATTCCGACAAACCGGTGCCAGCGGTGATCCGGTGCAGGGTGTGCCTGGCCTCGAAGGTATTGGCTACATCGTGCAAGGTGCGCTCGAATCGTCAAACGTTAATGTGACTGAAGAACTGGTCGGCTTAATTGAAAGTCAACGTGTCTATGAAATGAATTCAAAAGTCATTTCAGCTGTTGACCAGATGCTCAGTTTCGCTATCCAGCAACTGTAAAACAGTGGGGGTTGTTATGCGTTTTATTATCGCTCTGTGCGCACTTTGTTTAATGTCAGGATGTGCCACTTATATCCCGGAAGCATTTCCGGATGATCCAGCGTTTGCGCCGCTTCCGCCAGAGCCTGAGTCAAAACCTGTACTACAGACCGGCAGTTTGTTTGCGGCGGGGATGTCGAACGGCTTGTACTCGGATAATAAAGCGCGGCGGGAAGGCGATATTATTACCGTGGTGCTACGTGAAAATACCCAAGCATCGAAAAAGGCCAAAACAGAATTTGGTAAAGATAGTTCTAATTCAGTCGATCCGATGATTGGTTTGGATGGACGCAACGTGAGTGTCGGTGGCAATACCTTACAATTAGGTTTGAGTTCCAGCAGTGATTTTAAAGGCGACTCCAAAGCGGATCAGAGTAATAGTCTGACTGGCGACATTTCGGTCAACGTGTTACGAGTGATGGCGAACGGTAATCTCGTCATTCGTGGCGAAAAATGGTTGACGCTTAACACAGGTAAAGAATACATCCGTTTAACAGGGGTTATCCGCCCTGAAGATGTTGATGCAAAAAATACCGTCGAATCAAGCAAAATTGCAAATGCCCGGATTGAATATAGTGGTACAGGGGCAACCCATGGTGGACAAGGCCCTGGCTGGCTCACCCGATTCTTCTCTACCACGCTGTGGCCATTTTAGCCCGAGGTAATTACCATGAAAGCATCACTCTGGATTGCAGTTGTTAGTGTGTTGCTGTTGGCTGTCACCAACAG
The DNA here is from genome assembly GCA_037968955.1 of Rheinheimera sp. Classification (GTDB taxonomy): domain Bacteria; phylum Pseudomonadota; class Gammaproteobacteria; order Enterobacterales; family Alteromonadaceae; genus Pararheinheimera. Next base: position 8,245 of record JBBKWN010000149.1, read on the forward strand.
TTTTGACGCAGAGGCCGCCAGGATCAAAGACGTTACGTCAGTCGAAGGAGTTCGCTCCAACCAACTGATTGGTTATGGTTTGGTGGTTGGGCTTCCAGGAACGGGTGAGCAAAGCCCCTTTACTGAACAGAGTTTTAAAACGATGCTGGCAAATTTTGGCATTAATTTACCTGCTGGCATGAAATCACAAATTAAAAATGTAGCGGCGGTAGCCGTACATGCTGAACTACCTGCATTTGCCAAGCCTGGTCAACATATTGACGTGACCGTGTCTTCGGTAGGCAGCTCAAAGGGGCTACGCGGCGGCACATTATTGCAGACCTTTTTGAAGGGCTTGGATGGTCAGGTCTATGCTGTGGCGCAAGGTAGCTTGATTGTTAGTGGCCTCGGTGCGGAAGGTGCCGATGGCTCTAAAGTTGTGGTCAATACGCCAACCGTTGGACGAGTGCCAAATGGCGCCATGGTTGAGCGTGAAGTGGTGACGCCGTTTGCACAAGGCGATTACATCACTTTTAACCTCAACCGTGGTGATTTCACCAGTGCTAGAAATCTTGCTGCGGCAATTAATAGCTTTATTGGTGAAGATACTGCCAGAACATTAGATGCACGTTCGATTCAGGTTCGCGCGCCACGGGATGTGACACAACGTGTCTCCTATTTGTCGACGCTGGAAAATTTAACGTTTGAACCCGCTTCTGATGCTGCGAAGATTATTATTAATTCCCGCACCGGCACTATTGTGATTGGCAAGGAAGTACGTTTATTTCCCGCAGCAATTACCCATGGCGGGATGACAGTCACTATTGCTGAAAATCCAACGGTCAGTCAGCCAAATCCATTGGCAGCTGGGGAAACAGTGGTGGTTCCGAACACGATTATTGATGTACGTCCAGATCGTTCACGCATGTTTAAGTTTGATCCTGGTACCACACTTGATGAGCTGGTGAGTACGGTAAATGCCGTTGGTGCTGCACCTGGTGATCTGATGGCCATTCTTGAAGCATTAAAAGAAGCCGGGGCTATTCACGGCGAGTTGGTGGTGATCTAAATGAACACGCCGGATGTCAATGTCTCATACCATGACTTATCAAGCCTGAATGAACTGCGGGCGACGTCAAAAAAAGATGAGACCGGGGCTATCAAGCAAGCTGCGCAGCAATTTGAGTCGGTATTTATGGGCATGCTGATGCAGAGTATGCGCAAAGCCAATGCAGCCTTTGAAGATGACAATCCGTTAAACAGCCAAGCCACTGAATTTTTCCGTGATATGCATGACAGCCAAATGTCCGCTGAGCTGTCGAAAAAAGGTGCGCTCGGGCTTGCTGATCTGATGGTGCAACAACTGGCGCCACAACACAGTGAGACAAAAGCGGCCAGTCAAATTAGTGCTCCTTCTAGGTTTGACGTCCCCAAAGCCAAGGTCTTGAAGCAACCAGGCGATCAGCATCAGATGCTGGCACTACCTGTTGCTGCGAGTGGATTTCGAAAATTAGATCCAGAACGCATCGTCGCGCCGGCGTTGAAAGTGGAAAAACACAGTGAAGCCACAGCGGTGATGGCGCCCGTCACATTGGCCGAGGTTGCACGACAAGCACAACAAGCACAACATCCTCAAGTACAGCAGCTTGATGCTGAAGTCATTTTTGCAGTACCAGCGATGCAGTCAAAACAACTGACTTCGATAGTCACGGCGACTACTAAACTTCCAACTGTGGGCAAGTTTTCGGTTACGCAGCCACCACAATTAGTGACAGCTGAAGTGACGCCTGCGGCCACTCACGCGATGGCAATTGATAGTCGCGATCCGGTCGCGTTTATTCAGAGTCTGTTGCCCGCGGCGCAAAAAGCGGCTGCGCATTTAGGTTTAGAGCCATTGGCATTGATTGCACAGGCGGCGCTCGAAACCGGTTGGGGTCAACGTATGTTTAAAACCGGTGCCGGACAAAACAGCAATAATTTGTTTGGGATTAAAGCCCAAGCCAATTGGCAAGGAAAGGTTGCGGTGGTCGATACGTTAGAATATCGGCAGGGCGTCGCACAAAAGGAAAAGGCTAGATTTCGTGCTTATGAAAGCGCCGAGCAAAGTCTTCATGATTATGTTGATTTAATTCAGTCCAATCCGCGTTATCAAGCGGCTTTGTCGGTTGCTAGCGACACCAAAGCATACTTTCAACGCTTGCAGGCTGCCGGATACGCCACAGATCCGAACTATGCACAGAAAATATTGTCGGTATTAGAAGGCAGTTCGTTTAAAGAGGTGCGAAACTTGCTTGGTAATCTATCACCATCAAGCGTTGGCCCACAGACCTTGTAGGATGCTTAAAACTAAATGTTTAGAAAGCGATCCTCCGTATTTAGTATGATTGAAGTAGCAGGAGCACGGCATGTCAGACAGTTTGCTTAGGATCGGCACATCCGGTGTACTCGCCAGCAATGGACTGCTTAGTACCACTTCAAATAATATTGCCAACCTCAATACCAAAGGGTATATCCGGCAGAGCACTGAATATGAATCGGCTATTTTAGGGATGGGTGTTGGTCGGGGCACCACCGACCGGTTGGTCAATGAGTTTACGCTACGGCAATTACGTCGAGATACTTCAAACGTTGGTTTTACCAGTCAGTATTTAGCAGAAGCCACTCGTGTGGACACGCTTTTTGCCAATTCCGCCAATAGTATTTCGACCGGTGTCACCGATTTATTTAAGCAGTTACAAACCGCGAATAACGATCCAGCTAACAATTCTTCCCGGCAGCTTGTTCTGGGAAGCGCTCAAACTTTAATAAATAAATTCAACACGTTATCTAATCTAGTGTTAGAGCAGCGGACTTATATTAATCAACAATTAGATACCTATGTCAATCAGGCAAATTCTGCCGTAAGTAGTGTTGCGTTATTGAACAAAGAGATCGCCAGCTATGGTCTGGGTCTCAATTCGCCACCGCCACTGGACCTGCTCGATAAGCGGGATGAAGCGCTGCGAAAATTGTCTGAGATGATGGAAGTGACCACTCTCGATGCGAAAAATGGTGAGAAGCTGGTATTTTTAGCAACCGGCCAGTCGTTAGTGCTGGAGCAGGGGAAGTTTAATATGCTCAGCGCTCAAGGTGATCCAGATATTGATCGCAAAGTGGTTAAATTGCAGCTCGATTTTAATAGCAAAGTTATTATGGATGTCGACAGCAATCAACTGGGCGGGAAAATTGGCGGACTATTGGAATTTCGTTCGAAAATGCTGGAGCCGACGCAAAACCGACTTGGTCAGCTAGCATTAGCCTTTGGTGATAGTTTTAATACCCAAAATAAACTTGGGATGGACGCCAACGGCCAGCTTGGGAAAGATATTTTTACTTACCCTACTTTTGGTGGTTTATCTGTTGCACGCAATACAGGCTCTGGTCAAGTTACGGCGAAACTCGAACCTGGTCGTGGTGTGGATATTCCACCGAACGATTTTGTCGTCACTTACACCGCGCCAAACCAATTTAAAATTGAAGCACTTGACGAGAACGGTAAAGCCATCTCCGGCTCTGCCGTGACCAGCACTATCGCGGCTTATCCAGCCACGTTTAACACGGCCAATGTTGCCGGTGGTTTTTTATATGGCTTCGAAGTGACTTTAGACAACTCGGCCGGCGCCTTTGCCAATGGCGACCAGTTTATTTTAAAACCCTTGACCACCGCTTCGCAGAATATTCAGCTCGCGACCTCACGTGGCGAAGATTTAGCATTAGCCGGACCGTTACGTGGTGACTTTAATATCAACAATTTAGGTAATGGTAAATTTGGTGATATTAAAGTGACGAACACGGATCCCGCTACATCTGAATTTAGTGCGCCCGGTTCGCTTGATGGCGCACCTTTTGAAATCCTCTTTATCGGAGGCAATCAATTTGAGATCCGCGATAATGCCAGTACCTTGGTTGGTACTACGGCCGTGATGTCTGGTGGACAGTACAACAACATCCTGGCATCGGCCGGTCTTACCAACTATGGTTTTGACTTTTCCATCACCGGGGTACCAAAAGCCGGTGATAAATTTACGCTCGGTTATAATGACGGTGGTTTTAAAGATAACCGCAACGGTTTGATGTTAGGACAACTACAAACGACCGATACTATGAGAAAAACTGCAGTCGCGGCGCCTACGGCCGATAACAAATATAGTTTTAATGAAGCATATGGTGCAATGGTGGGTTTTGTCGGTGAAAAAACTAGTCAAATCAGAGTAGCGGCACAATCGTCAAATTCATTATTGGAACAGTCCAAAGCTTGGCATGAATCGGTTTCCGGCGTTAATCTGGACGAAGAGGCTTCAAATTTGATCCGGTTTCAGCAGTCTTATGCGGCTGCAGCTAAAATAATTTCAACATCACAAACGATTTTTGACACACTGCTGGCAGCTGCGAGGTAACGATGCGCATTTCATTTAATCAGAAGTATGATCAAGGCTTGTCAGCTATTTTGCGGGCGCAGGATAGACTTTTAAATGCC
>JBBKWN010000150.1:0-24505 GCA_037968955.1 Rheinheimera sp.
CCACTATGCGATGGGCGTAAGTGAAGGCGGCCGACACCGCTGCAGCAGCAATGACGACAGGTCAATACCCGAGTCATTGATGTTGCAGGTAGGAGGCAACTGAGCGAATCGTCCTGAGCATAGTCCACTATGCGATGGGCGTAAGTGAAGGCGGCCGACACCGCTGCAGCAGCAATGACGACGGGTATTTTTGAATGCAGGACAGGTTGGAGGATAAAGTCATGGGGTTGTATCACCACAGTCAAGCCAGAGAAAACTGTGGCTTTGGCTTGATTGCACATTTAGAGGGCACCGCCAGCCATCGCATCGTTCGGACCGCGATCAGCGGTTTGGATCGGATGCAGCATCGCGGTGGCATTTCAGCAGACGGTAAAACCGGCGACGGTTGCGGGCTGCTGATGCAAAAACCCGATAGTTTTTTTCGGGCTATAGCTGAAGAAAACGGCTGGGTATTGGGTAAAAAGTACGGCGTTGGGATGTTCTTTTTTAGTCAGGATCCGGTCAAAGCGGAATTTGCCAAACGAATTGCCGAAACAGAAATTGCCCGCGAAACTTTAACCTTAGTTGGCTGGCGCGAAGTGCCGGTGGACCCGTCCGTGCTTGGCCCTATTGCTTTAAGTTCGATGCCCAAAGTACTGCAAGCCTTTGTCAGCGCACAACCCGGCTGGGGCGATCACGATTTAGAGCGCCGCCTGTATATGGTGCGCCGCCGGATTGAAAAACAAATCGTCAATGATGATGATTTTTATATTCCAAGTTTCTCCAGCTTAGTCACCGTGTTTAAAGGTCTGATGATGCCAGCTGACTTGCCCGGTTTTTACCTGGACTTAGCAGACATCCGGATGGAAACCGCTATTTGTGTGTTCCACCAGCGTTTTTCGACCAACACCATGCCACGTTGGGCCTTAGCGCAGCCATTTCGTTTTCTCGCCCATAATGGTGAAATTAATACCATTACTGGTAACCGGCAATGGGCACGCGCGCGGCAATATAAATTTGCATCCCCCTTATTGCCAGACATGCAAAACGCCGCGCCTTTTGTCGGGCAAAAAGGCTCAGACTCCAGTTCATTGGATAACATGCTGGAGCTATTTTTAGCTGGCGGCATGGATTTATTCCGCGCCATGCGTTTGTTAGTTCCACCGGCATGGCAAGGCAATAAGGTGATGGACGATGACCTCAAAGCCTTCTACGAATTTAACTCGATGCATATGGAGCCCTGGGATGGTCCGGCCGGTATTGTGCTGACCAACGGCCAGCATGTCGCTTGTAACCTCGATCGCAATGGCTTGCGCCCTGCCCGTTTTGTGATTACCAAAGATAAATTATTGACGCTGGCTTCAGAAGTCGGCATCTGGGACTACACCCCTGATGAAGTGTTGGAAAAAGGCCGCGTGGGCCCGGGCGAGATGCTGGCAGTTGATACCCAAACCGGCAAAATCTGGCGCTCTGAACAAATCGACCAAGACTTACGCGCGCGTCACCCGTACCGTCAATGGCTCAGTGAAAACGTCCAGCGGTTAGTGCCTTACGAAAAATTTGAAGTTGACCTTATTGGTAAGCGGGTATTTACCGATGACGAGATGATGGTGTATCACAAGCTGTTTAATTACTCTTATGAAGAAATAGAGCAAGTGATCACCGTGCTGGCGAAAGACGGACAAGAAGCCGTCGGCTCAATGGGTGACGATACGCCAATGGCGGTGTTATCACGTAAACCGCGCACCTTTTATGATTACTTCCGCCAGCAGTTTGCGCAGGTCACCAACCCGCCCATTGATCCACTGCGTGAAGCCCATGTGATGTCACTGGCAACCAGTATTGGCCGAGAACATAACGTCTTTTCTGAAACCGCAGGTTACGCCCGTCGGATCCAGTTTGAATCGCCGGTGATGATGTACTCCGACCTGAAACAGCTAAAAATGGCCGACGATAAATACTATCGGCACCAAATTTTCTCGTTAAATTACAAAATTAGTGAAGAATCACTGGAGCAGGCCGTGCGCCGGGTGGCGCTTGAAGTGACCAGTGCGGTGCGCGAAAACAACGTGGTGCTGGTGATATTAACCGACCGGCGCATCGCACCTGATCTAATCCCAATCCCAGCAGCAATGGCAGTTGGTGCGGTGCACCATGCCTTAGTCGATGCGCAGCTACGCTGTGATTCTAACATTGTGATTGAAACCGCAACTGCGCGCGATCCGCATCACTTTGCGGTATTGGTGGGTTTAGGCGCCACCGGTATTTATCCATTTTTAGCTTATGAAACGGTCGAGCAACTGTGTGAAAAAGGCTCGCTGAATATCACCGCGCGCGAAGCAGTGACGAACTATCGAAAAGGTATCAACAAAGGCCTTTACAAAATCATGTCAAAAATGGGCATTTCAACGGTCGCCAGCTATCGTTGTTCGAACCTGTTTGAAGCGGTTGGCGTGAATAAAAATGTAATGGCTTTGTGTTTCCCAGATATACCGTCGCGTTTAAATGGCGCCGATTTTGAAGACTTCCAACAAGACGTGCAAATCCGCGCCAATATGGCATGGCTAAAACGTAAACCACTGAATCATGGTGGTTTACTCAAATATGTACATGATGGTGAGTACCATGCGTATAACCCGGATGTGGTGCAAAGCCTACAAAAAGCGGTAAAAAGTGGTTTGTATGAGGACTACAAAATTTATTCCGATTTTGTCAATCTACGGCCGGTATCGCATATCCGTGATTTATTGACACTAGTCACCGACCATGTGACGCCGATATCACTCGATGACGTCGCGCCTGCTGAACAATTGTTCCCACGCTTTGACAGCGCCGCAATGTCGATTGGCGCATTAAGCCCGGAAGCGCATGAGGCGTTAGCCATCGCGATGAACCGTTTGGGCGGCCGCTCCAATTCTGGTGAAGGTGGTGAAGATCCACGCCGTTTTGGCACCGAGAAAAATAGCAAAATAAAACAAGTCGCTTCGGGTCGTTTTGGCGTGACACCGCATTATTTAGTCAACGCCGAAGTGATTCAAATTAAAGTGGCACAAGGCGCTAAGCCGGGTGAAGGCGGACAGTTGCCGGGTGAAAAAGTGACCGCTGAAATTGCCCGACTGCGTTATTCGGTACCCGGTGTGACCTTAATTTCACCACCGCCGCATCACGATATTTATTCGATTGAAGATTTATCTCAGCTTATTTTTGATTTAAAACAAGTCAATCCACAGGCACTGATTTCGGTAAAATTGGTGGCTGAGCCAGGCGTAGGCACTATCGCCACCGGTGTGGCTAAAGCTTATGCCGATCTTATCACCATTTCTGGTTACGACGGTGGTACCGGCGCCAGCCCGCTCACTTCAGTGAAATATGCCGGTAGCCCGTGGGAGCTTGGTTTAGCTGAAGTGCATCAAGCCCTCGTTGAAAACGGGTTACGCGATCGCGTGCGTTTACAAGTCGATGGCGGCTTAAAAACTGGCTTAGATGTGGTAAAAGCGGCTATTTTAGGCGCCGAAAGCTTCGGTTTTGGCACCGGTCCGATGGTTGCTTTGGGCTGTAAATTTTTACGGATTTGCCATTTAAATAACTGTGCGACCGGGGTAGCCACCCAAGATGAGACCCTTCGTCGCGACCATTTTAATGGCTTGCCAGAAATGGTGATGAACTACTTTAAGTTCTTAGCCCTAGAAGTACGGCAACTGTTAGCAGATATGGGCGTCAAAGAAATCACCGATTTAATTGGCCGTACCGACTTACTGGTGCAGCGCCAGGGCCAAACGGCGCGCCAAGTAAAACTAGATTTGTCTCCTATTTTACAGGCTTGTGGTGTGACCTCAGAAAAGTCGCTGCACTGCGTGCAAAACAACAAGCCCTTTGATTCTGGCCCCCTAAATCAGCAGCTAATCGCCAAATGCAGTGCGATGGTGAAACACAAAACGGGCGGTCGCTTAAGCTTGCCCATTCGCAATACCGACCGTTCAGTGGGTGCCGCGTTGTCAGGGTTAATTGCCCGGCATCATGGTAATCAAGGCATGGCGACCGAGCCCATTGAAGTACAGTTTACCGGCACTGCTGGCCAAAGTTTTGGCGTGTGGAATGCCGGTGGCTTGCATCTGTCATTGCAAGGCGATGCCAACGATTATGTCGGCAAAGGCATGACGGGCGGCCAACTGGCGGTTTATCCACCCAAAGGGGTAAGTTTTGCCAAAGACAACGCCACTATTGTCGGCAACACTTGTTTGTACGGTGCCACCGGCGGTCGTTTTTACGCAGCTGGGCGCGCTGGTGAGCGTTTTGCCGTGCGAAACTCGGGTGCTATTGCGGTGATTGAAGGCACTGGCGATAACTGCTGTGAATACATGACCGGCGGTGTGGTGGTGGTACTGGGTCAAACCGGGGTTAACTTCGGTGCCGGGATGACCGGTGGTTTTGCCTATTTATTTGATGAACATCAGGATTTAGCCCTTCGGGTCAACCCGGAACTGGTGGAATGTTTGGAAGTTAGCACGCCGATCTTACAAGAGCATCTGCGTAGTCTCATCCATCAACATTTTGAAGCAACCGGCTCGGAACGTGCGCACAAAATTTTGTCGTCGTTTCAAAGCGGTTTAAACCAGTTCAAGTTGATTAAACCAAAAACCAGTGACGTCAATACGTTATTGGGCCACCGCGCACGCTCTTCCGCCGAGCTGCGGGTTCAGGCGATGTAAGGGCGAGGAATTAGATATGGCACAGAATGTTTATCAGTTTATCGATGTGAAGCGGGTTGATCCGCCGAAAAAATCACACGAAGCGCGCACCATTGAGTTTGTAGAAATTTATCAGCCAATGACCGACACCCAAGCAGCCGGCCAAGCCGACCGTTGTTTAGATTGCGGCAACCCTTACTGCGAATGGAAATGCCCGGTGCACAACTATATTCCGCAGTGGTTAAAGTTGGCCCACGACGGAAAAATTATTGAAGCGGCAGAATTAGCGCATAAAACCAATAGCTTGCCTGAGGTATGTGGCCGTGTTTGTCCACAAGATCGTTTGTGTGAAGGCGCTTGTACCATTAACGAAGGTTTTGGTGCTGTCACCATTGGCTCGATTGAGAAGTACATCACCGATAAAGCCTTTGAAATGGGTTGGCGGCCGGACTTATCCGCCGTGATTAAAACCGACAAAAGAGTGGCGGTGATTGGTGCAGGCCCAGCCGGACTCGCCTGCGCTGATGTGTTGGTGCGTAACGGCGTGACCCCAGTAGTATTTGATAAATATCCGGAAATTGGTGGTTTGCTGACCTTTGGTATTCCGCCATTTAAATTGGAAAAAGGCGTGATGCAATTGCGCCGCGAAATTTTTAGCAATATGGGCATCGAATTTCGTCTCAACACCACCGTCGGTGTTGATGTCAGTTTTGATAGCTTACTGCAAGACTATGACGCGGTGTTTTTAGCCCTGGGCACTTATACGCCAATGGCAGGTAATCTGACCAACGAACAAGCACCCGGGGTTTATGAAGCCTTGCCTTATTTAATTGGTAATATTAACAACCTGATGGGCTGGCAAACCGAGCACCAATTTGTCGATATGAAAGGCAAAAACGTGGTGGTGTTAGGCGGTGGTGATACCGCGATGGACTGCGTACGCACCGCCATTCGCCAAGGCGCTAGCAAAGTGATTTGTGCGTATCGGCGCGATGAAGCCAATATGCCGGGTTCACGCAAAGAAGTACAAAACGCCCGCGAAGAAGGGGTTGAATTTATGTTCAACCTGCAACCTTTGGGTATTGAACTTAATAGCGCAGGCCAGGCTTGTGGCGTGAAAGTAGTCTCCACTGCGCTGGGTGCAGCCGATGCGCAAGGGCGTCGCTCAGCTGAAGCGGTGGTTGGATCTGAACAAGTGCTGGCAGCAGATGCGGTGGTCATTGCCTTTGGTTTCCAACCAAGCCCGCCACAATGGTTACAAGACAAAGGGATTGCACTTGATGGCAAAGGCCGGGTTGTTGCCAGTGAAGACAGTGTGTTCCCACTGCAAACTAATCAGCAAAAGATTTTTGCCGGTGGTGATATGGTGCGCGGGTCTGATTTAGTGGTGACGGCGATTGCCCAAGGCCGTAAAGCGGCCGAAGGCATGCTGGATTATTTAGCGGTGTAGCTAACGCGTTATCCCAATAAAAATCCGGGCTCAGGCCCGGATTTTTATTGGTTCAGCACATGTTTCCAACACATATGGCCGATTAAGGCCTCGCTACAATATCTTGCTCTGGTTGATGGATCTGTTGCTTGAGCCAATCACCCAGACTGGTCAACAGCTTAGGTGACAAGGTTTCGGCAATGCTGGCATATTCATCCCACCGTCCGGTCGTCGCGGGTTGAAACATGTGGTTGACTCCTTCGAGCAATTTCAACTGATAATGGGTGTTTTTGGCCTGTTGTAGCGACTTTTCTATCGCAGCCAGATTAGTCACGGCATCGAGTTGGGTATCTTTGTCGCCGTACAGTACCAAAGTCGGTACTTGCGTTTTACTCAACCATTGCTGTGGATCATGTCGCTGAAAATATCGGTACCAGTTATTCTGCAGCTCAGCCAGCCGTTCCGGCGAAAGCCGACCACCGCCTAGCGGCATTAATTGCTGTTTTACGGATTGCGGCAATGCCTGCCACAACTGCTGATAATGCGATTCAAGTTCTTTCGCATCAGGTTGTTGATCCATTGCTAGCTTATTCATACTTTGATAAATGGCTGAGGCGTAGCCCACTGTGCTTTGAGGTAAGCCGCGTGCTTGCAGCATCTGTTCAAATTGCCACGTAGAAATTTTAGCTCCCGGTAAACCTGGTCCTGCCAACAGCACGATAAAGCTAACGCCTTGCTGTTGTTGTGCCACGATGGGCGCAATCAGACCGCCTTCACTGTGGCCAATCAGCCCTATTTTACCTCTGTTAATGTCCGGCCGCAGTTGCAAATAGCGCACTGCGGCACTGACATCGCTAGCAAAATCTAAGCTGGTGGCTTGCAGGAAAGTCCCGCCGGATTTACCAATTCCCCGGTCATCAAATCGCAACACCGCAAAGCCCTGCCGGGTTAAATAGTCGGCCAGCACCAAAAATGGCCGATGGCCGAGTATTTGTTGATCCCGGTCCTGCGGCCCGGAGCCTGAAATAAGCACCAGCTGTTACAGCGTTTGCTGGACGTGTGAGCGTCCCAGCCAGCTCAATCCCGGCCTTTTCATTTTTAAAGCTAATTTGCTCCTCAATATACGGATAGGGTTTGACCGGATCTTGCGGCTTGCGCGGCTCCTCGAGCTGTCTGGTTAAAAGCAACGCAAAAGTCTGACCACCTTGTTGCCAATGCCCCTGAATTTGCTCAGGTTGTGCCTGATACTGCCCCTGGTACACGGCTTGCGCAACTTTAACTTCCAGTTCCAACTGCTGACCATTTAAAGTGACCCGACTGATCGGAATACCGCTCGCGCCCTGGTCAATGCTGTCCATAGTCGCGCTATAGTGCTGCTGTTCATCCTGATTCAGATTAAATCGCAATCGCAGCTGACTCTCCCCGACTTTGACCGAGCCGACCCAAGCCCCTTGTAAATCCGGGGTGGCTTCAGCGCTAGCCGGAAGCGGCTGTAGACTTAGCACCAAAGTGCAACTCAGCAGCGCATTCCTGAAGATGTTGAATATTGTTTTCATCTGAATTCCTTATCAATTTTTATCCATTAATTTACAAGGGTGACTGTTGTCCGATGCAGCAACCTCTACTTGGCGACGCTTACAAAAACCGTATTGCAGTAGACTGTGGCTACACCACCACAACGCCACCGCATACAATAACCATGAGTTTTCGATGGCTCTTTGTTTGAGCCACCAAGCCAATAGCAGCATCGCTGCTGCCCAGAGCAAACTATGTATGAGCATAATCGTCTTTTTTTTCATCGGTTTATCCTTGTGGTGGCTGTAAATTATCTTTGAAAAACCACATGTACTACTAGGTCGTGTGGTACATGTTGCAGCCACCCTACCACCTGTGTACTATTAGCTCAAGTGGTACAAGAAAAAATTTTGGTTGGTTTTTAAACAACAGTGTTGAGCGGAGAACACATGGAAATTCTGATCGATACTGACAATTCAGAGCCAATTTTTGGTCAGTTGATCAGTCAGATTAAGCAGTTAATTCACACTGACGTGTTACTGCCGGGTTTTCAGTTGCCCTCGATCCGACAATTGGCAACCGATTTGGGTATTAACCAAAATACCGTGGCCAAAGCGTATAAATTGCTGGAACGTGATGCAGTGATTGTCAGTAAAGGCTATCGGGGCACTTTTATTCACCCACAGGCTAAGCAAAATTGCCTGGTCGACCACAGCCAACATGCAAGACAATTACTGAGTCAAACAATTGGGCAATTGCGGGAATTGGGTCTGACTGACTCTGAGATCCGCCTACAATTTGCCGAACTTCTAAAAGATCGTACTTTAGCGGAGCCACTATGACGATGATGCAAGTCGTGATGTATATGATTTTTGCGCTGCAGTTGGTAATGCTTTCGGTCTGGTTGCCCTTACGCTGTCAGCTTCTGCTTAATCCATGGTCGAGCACAGAAATTGCAATATCAGACCAAGGTCGCCGCAGACGTCTGGCGTTTTTGGCGAGTCTAACTCTGCTGAGTTGTGGATTGGTGCTGTTATTGCTCAGTCTGACCGGCTGGTTGTCGCAACCTGTCACCATAATTTTTATATTCACTGCGCTGCAAGTGCTGTTGTTATTGGTCATGCGGCAATGGCTACCAGTCGCGATGACATTACCAGCGAAGCGCAAAGCCAGTTTACAGCGGCGCACCGTGCTCGATTTTGTAACGCCTTTGGCCCGATTGCAGGCCATATTTGCGTTTCTAAGCGTGCCTGCTCTAGCGCTGATTTTGCTCAAAAGTGGTCTGTGGAGCAAGGACATCACACAACTGTGGCAATTGTGCGCTGTGGGCGGCTTGGCAAATTTGTGTCTATTCGTAGCGATTTATCGTGCGGTGTTTCGACAGCAGCAACCGATGCAAGGCATCGCGGCTGCACAGGCGTTGCCAATACAACTGCAGATCCAACACAAAGTAAATCAGTATTTAAGAGCGTTATCGGCGTTAAATTTGTTGCTGATGTTGCTTTTACTGTTAGAGATATTGGGGGCCAGGCCGGAATTACTGTTTATCGGGATCAGTCTGTTGTTACAGTTGATGCTGTTGCCTAGCTTGCCAAACAAGGCTACTGATTAATGTATTTCGATCACATCAGGGTTCGACAGCGCGGTGATTGTGGGCGGCCGCTCTTTCAGCTCAAATCTGGCCAAAAGCGTCTGATGCTGCTGTTGCCACTGTTGCAGCAGACCACTGTCCTGCTGAAAAACTCCTTTTAGAAACTCACTAGTCAAACTTTGAGTCGCCGCCTGCAGTACTTGTGCCTGCACTGCCAGTTCAGGTTTTTGCCGGCGGCCGGAAAAAATATTGTGATTGCCACCATGAAATACCGCTAATACTTTATAACTGCCGCCCATCGCCTGATACACATCAATGCGATCGCCAGGATCAGAGTGATAACCCGGCACATTGATTTCATCTAGGGTGTTGGTGATGTGCAAGGTAGGCACGGTCACTGCAGCCAGTACTTGCGATAAAGGCTCGCCATCATAAAACGGCGGCGCCGAAATTAAGATTGCAGCACTAAAGCGTGGATCACGAAGTTCTGGCAATGAGGCTGAACGTTCGACTTTAGCGCCCACCAGCAACATCGAGGTATTGGCACCATAAGAGTGACCGGCCATCACAATTTTACTTTGGTCTATTTGCGCGCCAAATTTCGACGCCAGCAAATTTGTTAAAGCGAATTTCACATCGGCCACCCGCGCCAGCGCCTCATCATCGCCAGCGGCGGTCATCAGTCGAAACGGCAACGTCAGCCGACTGCCCTGCCACAACTGCCGATCACTTCCCACATGCTGTACATGCAAACTGGCAAAACCTTGGCTTGCCCAATACTTGCCAAGATAGGCGTAACGCTCTCGCGAACCGCCTAGCCCATGCGAGAACACGATTAACGGTCTTTGGTCTGCGCTGGCAGTTCTTATCGCGGATTCAAGTGGCGCGGAATCAAGTGGCGAGTAATAAAGCGCGGGCACGGCACGTTGGCGGTTGTCGTCAATCCAGTTTAGTTCATGACTTTGCAATACATCTGGCCAACGCTCGCTCAGCTTCGCGGCATTTTGCACCGAAGGTAAATTTAATTGCTGTTGCCACTGGCTTACGCTCAATTCCGGCGGCGGCTGTTGACTGCAACCATGCAACATCGACCACAGCGCAACACTGAGCAACACCGCAAAAATAGGAGATAACTTATTGATAAATTTTCGATAAATAATGTTCAATTCGGTTGGTCCCGCTCGGGTTGTCTAACAATGGGCGATGATTTATGTCACTAGTCGATTTTTCGATAAATCTCAGCTGATGACGCTTGCATCACCAGGTGAAAACGTTGCAAGGTAAACACAGCTTAAAAATAACAACCATCTATGACAGGTTCCTGAATGAAACTTAATAGCTATCCGATGAATATGTTCGCCTTAAAGATGCTCGCGCTGACGTTTGTTGCTGGCTTAGCTTGCCCGCTAGCGGCAGCAGAACCACACCGCTTGTCGCAAATCACGGCACAACAAGCCACACAGCTGATGGCCGACAAACAATTGAGCGCGGTAGATCTTACGCAATATTACCTCGCTCAGATCGAAAATAATAATCTCAAAGGCGCACAAATCCGGGCCATTGTTGATATTAACCGCGATGCCATCAAGCTCGCGACACGACTGGACGCCGAACGCAAAGCGGGCAAAGTTCGGGGGCCACTGCATGGCTTGCCGGTGGTCCTAAAAGCAAATATTGCCACCAATGACGGCATGCCGACCACTGCCGGCGCTTTGGTTTTAAAAGGCTTTTTAACCAAAAAAGATGCCGAATTGGTCACGCAACTGCGTGCGGCCGGCGCGGTCGTGCTGGCAAAAAGTAACTTGTCAGAATGGGCTAATTTTCGGGGTGAAGGCTCGGCCAGCGGCTGGTCACTACTGGGTGGTCAAACCAAAAACCCACATCTACTGAGTCAAAGCCCTTGTGGTTCCAGCTCAGGATCGGCTGCGGCAGTCGCGGCCGACATGACGTTGCTAGCCGTTGGCACGGAAACAGATGGCTCTATCACCTGCCCAGCCGCGGTGAACGGTATTGTTGGCATCAAACCCACTCACGGCGCAGTGTCTGGCGAGGGCATCATTCCGATTGCCTCATCGCAAGATATCGCAGGGCCAATGGCGCGCACCGTGGCCGACGCCGCATTGTTACTTGATAGCTTGGCCACTTTATCGGCAAAAGCCAACTACGGCCAAAGTCTGACGGCGGCAGCGGTTCCGGCGACCTCGGCCACCGCTGCGTCATTGGCGGTGAAAAAAGTAGTGTTAGTGCGCGCTTATGACAAAACTTTTCCAGCAATAAAACAGATGCAAGATCAGGTCGCGGCAGCG
Organism: Rheinheimera sp.; assembly: GCA_037968955.1. GTDB lineage: Bacteria > Pseudomonadota > Gammaproteobacteria > Enterobacterales > Alteromonadaceae > Pararheinheimera. The sequence goes on from JBBKWN010000150.1 coordinate 11,509, forward strand.
TTGCTGGCGCAAGGTATTGAGGTGCAACAAATTAACGACTGGCAGTTACCTGAACAATTAGGAAAAGACGAACTTACAGTACTTATTTATGAATTCAAACGTGATTTAAACCAGTGGTTGCTGGATTATCGAGCGCCAACGCCGGTCAATAGCATTGAGAAAATAGTGGCCTTTAATCGCCTCAAAGGCAAAGCCGCCTTAGCGTTTTATGGCCAGCAGTATTTGGAGCAGGCCAGTGACATCGACCTTACAACTGATGCCGCAGCATATCAACAAGCGCTAAGCAACAGTAAACAACTAGCCTCGGCGATGTTAGATCAGTATCTCGTGACCGCCGGGGCTGATGCCATTTTACTGCCGGCCACGACTGCCGCCTGGGGCATTGATCATGTCAAAGGTGATGACTACAGTTTTGGCACCTCCACTGCCGCCGCGGTGGCTGGTTACCCTACGGTCACTATTCCTGCGGGGATGGATGGCGTCTTACCGCTCGGTTTGAGTCTTGTGGGCGCCCGCTGGTCAGAGCCAAAACTATTGAGCCTTGCCGCCACGCTAGAGCAAAAGCTACCAAAACGCAGCACACCCGGCTATTTAGTGAGCGCTGAATAACACTCACGCCATGGCTGGCACGGCTTGACGCACAATGGCAACGTGACACTGCCGTTGTGCTTTTCCGCTGTTAGCAATCCATGGTATGTTTCGCCCGAATTGTTCCAACGGACCTAGATTGTGCAACGACGCGATTTTTTATTGTTCTCTGCTGCTGCCGCCGCCACGGTGTCGGGTTGCCAATTTAAGCCGCAGCCGCCAGCCCGCAGTGCGCTGCCGGACGCCGCTCATTGGCGACAATTGGCAAGTCAATTGAACGGTGAGCTGCTGTTCCCGGCCGCGGATGACTTTAACCGGCTGAAAAAAGCGGCCAACGCCCGCTATGACGATATCGCCACCACGGCCATTATTCGCTGTACGGCAGTGTCCGATGTGCAGCACGCTGTGCAATTTGTCAGCCGTTTTCAATTGCCATTTGCGGTTCGCAGCGGCGGCCACAGTTACACCGGTTTGTCATCAACCGCCGGGGTGTTAATTGACATCGGTCAGTTAAATCAGATTAGCCTTGAGCGCGACATTGCCAGTATCGGTGCCGGTGCCAAGCTCGGTGATGTCTATGCCACACTTGGCCTCCAGCAACGCTCAATCCCCGCTGGCAGCTGCGCCAGTGTCGGTATTGCTGGGCTAGTGCTTGGTGGTGGTTTAGGTATTGCCGATCGACAATTTGGCCTAACTTGTGATGCCCTACGCCGGGTGGAGCTGGTTACCGCACAAGGCGAAGTTATTCATTGCAGTGCCACTGAACATGCTGAGTTATTTTGGGCGTTGCGCGGCGGTGGTGGCGGTCAGTTTGGCATTGCCACCCACTTTGAGTTTGACACTTTTGCCACCGCTCCGATTCGAAATTATATTGGCCGTTATCCACTTAAAGATGGCAATCAGGTACTGGCCGTCTGGCAACAGTGGCTACGGAGCTTGCCTGATACCATTTGGTCGCAGGCGACGGTTTGGTTTAATGGTCAGGCAGGCAGTCAACCAGAAATTCAGCTTCGGGCTTGTAGCATTGGCCATGCGGCGTTGCTCACACAATACTGGCATCAGCTCGCGCAACAACTGGCCGTCGTTTGGTCGGAAGTGGATATGCAAGATCATCAGTATCTTGATTTTATGCTCAGCGACTGCGACGGTATGGAAATGCCCGAATGTAAACTGCCCAACCAACATGAGCGTGGTCAGTTAAAACGCATCGCGATGGCCGGCAGTTCAGATATTTTCCGCGACTATTTACCACTATCGGCACTACATCATTTGCTCAATACCATCCGCCAACGCCACCAGCAAGGCTTTCGCGGTGGCTTAATGCTGACGTCGATGGGTGGCGCCATTGCGAAGGTTGGGCCGAAGCAGAGCGTTTTTGCCCATCGGGATGCGGTATTAAGTGCACAGTACTTGTTCAGTGGCCCGGTCGGCACGCCAGAATTCATGCTGCAAGAAGGCGCTTGGTGGGTCAACCAAATGCGCAAACAAATGCGGCCATGGAGCACCAACGGCGCTTATTTAAACTATACCGATGCGCGACTAAAAGATTGGCCACAAGCCTATTACGGCGATAACTATGTTGCATTACAAAAACTTAAACGCCAGTATGATCCAAACAATTTGTTTCGGTTTGCCCAAAGTATTCAACCAGCTTAGTGAAGTGACAGGAGTGTCGTGATGTTTGTTTTACTGCAGTTATTGATGGCCACCAGTCAGCTTCCCGCGACAGCCGCGCAGCCAACGATGGCCACACTTCAAAGTGAAATTTTTGTCAGTGCTGGCGTCTTTCACGCCGAAATTGAAGGCCCGGCCGTGGATGCGGCAGGTAACTTATACGCGGTCAATTTTGGCGGTAACAGCCAAAGCCATAAAGGCAGCATCGGCAAGGTCACGCCACAAGGTGTAGCTAGTTTGTATCTTAAATTACCCGAAGGTAGCGTTGGCAATGGTATTCGGTTTGATGGCAACGGTTTGATGTATATCGCCGATTATACCGGTCATAACATCTGGCGTTATGATGGTAAAAACTTACAGCTCTTTAGTCATCAACCGCTGATGCATCAACCCAACGATCTGGCGATCACGCGCAGCGGCGTGCTATTTGCCAGCGATCCAAACTGGAAAAACAACAGCGGTCAGCTGTGGAAAATTTTGCCCGACGGCAGCAGCCAGTTAATCGAAAGTAAGATGGGCACCACCAATGGCATCGAAGTCAGCCAAGATCAGCGCTTTTTGTATGTCAATGAAAGCGCCCAAAAACGGATTTGGGTCTATCAATTGGATGATACTTACCAGCCATTCGACAAAAAGCTACTGATTGAATTTCCAGATTTTGGCTTGGATGGAATGCGTAGCGACAGCGCGGGAAACTTGTATGTTGCCCGCTATGGCAAGGGTGTGATCGCCAAAATTAGTGCCGATGGCAAACTGCTGCAGGAAATTGCCTTGCACGGTAAATTCCCGACCAATGTCAGTCTCGACCCGACCGAGCAATGGTTATATGTCACGATGCAGCAGCAAGGCGCGGTTGAGCGGATTCAGCTACAACCAACGCACGACCACCTGAAAACGAGCAACACACCGATGCCATAATCGGCAACGGCTAGACAACGGGTTTAGTCCCAGCTGACATTGTGTTGTTTTTTGGCGGCCCCTTGCAACATCTCAAGTAAGGGCACTGCGCGGGTTTGCAGACCGACCGGAGTTTCGGTAGGTTCCGCTGCAACCGGTATGGCGGCATCTTCGGTTAAGTCTTGTAAGCTTTGTTGCAATTGCCACAATGCCTGTGGCACATCTTCGGCGTATATAGCCCCCGGCACTTTGGGCGTGCAGCCCATTTTTTCAATCAGTTGCAGCGCGGCTTCGCCAAACATAGTGATAGGGTAATAATCTTTGCTATGAAAAGTCACAATCATGATAGTCCTCCCTTCGACAGGCACAGGTAACAAACAGTGTGTTTGCGTGCCGCCACCGCAAGTGATGGCGACTTTTACTATAAACCTATCTCGTGGAGCTGACTATCAATAATCTTTGGCCTGTTTTTCGGCCACCACCAGACACCGCCGGTAACTGGCTTGTCCGGCGCATTGGATGTTGGCGGTTGCAGGTTGCAGGTTGCAGGTTGCAGGCTAGCTTGTATTTACCAGGCACCTGATTTTAATTAGCCAACCGAAACTTCGCCTAAAACTCGTCAGCAGCACCAGTTTGAGAGCGAGAAAGTAACGCGCATTGTTAATACACTGACAAGCCAAGCTCCTCCGCCAGTCGACGAATAAGGTACATAGAGCGGCAAGAATTGCCAAAGCTATTTAGCGGCGGGCTCCAGCTCGCAATCACGCCGTAATTTGGCACAATGGCTACAATGCCGCCCCCAACGCCACTTTTGGCAGGTAAGCCCACTGTAAACGCAAACTCGCCGGATTGGTCATACATGCCACTAGTCGATAGAATTGCATTGACCCTTTGTGCGTCTTTGCGACTGCAAATTTGCTCTTGTGTCACCGGATCCACACCACGATTGGCCAAAAACAACCAACTGCGCGCGAGTTGCTGACAACTCATTTCAACCGAGCATTGATGAAAGTACTGCGCCAACACTTCAGGTACAGCAGCTTCGATGTTGCCAAAACTTTTCATCAAATAAGCCAACGCTGCATTGCGATTGCCATGCTCTTGCTCGGACGCATACACTTTGGCATTGGTAAAAATTTGTTCGGTTTGCGCCAAACGACGAATAAACATTAAAAAGGTGTTTTTTGATGCCGAGTAATGGCTAGCAAGTACATCAGAAACCACAATGGCGCCGGCATTAATCACCGGATTTCGCGGAATACCCTTTTCCCACTCCAATTGCACAATGGAATTAAACGGCTGGCCGGAAGGCTCCATCCGCACCCGCTGCCACAAGGCGTCACCTTGCAATTGCATCGCCAGCACCAACGCATATATTTTCGACAAACTTTGAATCGAAAATGGCTCAAGGCTGTCACCGGCTGCACAAATGTTGCCATCAAGGGTCGCGACCGCGAGTGCTAGTTTGTCCGCCGGCACTTCCGCCAATGCGGGAATATAATCGGCAACTTTGCCTTCTTGCTTGATTTGCTTGGCATCACGCAGCAGTGCTTGCAGCCGCCCCTGCAGATTATCAATGGCACAGAAGTTTTGTGTCATAACCTTTACTCTTTTGCTAATGCTGGTTTTACCGAGATGACGCTAAGATAGCAACATCCGACCCATGCCGACTGGTTTTAAATAACTGTTTGTTTGCGACAACATGACACGCGGCTGTAACAACGCCCGGTGCTGATGTGCACGGCGCCCACTGCCGCTAGCGATAGTTGAGGTCAACTTCCATCGAAATTAGCCAGTGCTCGCGCAACATCACCCTTTTTTGCTATCACCGTCTCATGTTACGAAAAAGCCTAGGCATATTCACATCCGCCACTGGCCTCGAGTACGAGCCACCGGTATTCGCGCTTGGCACTGGCACTGGCACTTGGCACTTGGCACTTGGCACTTGGCACTTGGCACTTGGGCTTAGCTCTTGGGTTTAGCTCTGAGGCTTGGTCTCAGCACCAACGCAATTTTGCTTTGTGCCAGGAGACCACAATTGCCCCAAACAAAGTTTTGACTGGTATGATGCCGCCAAGCCTCCAACATGCCGCAGACTATCGCAAAACATACTTGCCGCTGTGCATGGCGAAATGTGATGGCATATGGTTACACGTTTAAAGCCGTGCTGGAAGCGCAGTCAGCTGTTGTCTGCTGTTTTTACCTGCGCCGCCACTGCAGCGTGATGAGTATGTTCAGCAAGCGGGTCGTGTAATGTTCTGCGCTAACATGCAGGTTTTTTGCAGCGGCAAGCCGTAGGTGCTGAACATTCGGTCAGTGACAGTACTTTTAGTAGGCGTGCGGTTTGTGGCAGTACGGTTTATGACAGAACGGTTTGCTAGGATGCGGATTGTGACAGTACGGTTTATTAACGCACATAGTCATCCCTTAGCTTTTTAAATAGGCACACTTTAAAAGTGCCACGGTTTCCTAATCTTGTTGCCGGTAGATAAATTTTACGCCGGCACTGCACCAGAAACGGTTGGCGTGCGTATATTGTTCCAACGCAGCAATAATAATTTTTAACTACTTGAAAAACATAAGGAATATAAATAATGATTAGCTATGTAACTTTAGGTGTGAGTGATTTAGCCAGCGCAAAATCTTTTTATAATGAATTACTGGCTGAACTTGGCGGTAAAACATTACTTGAAATGGACCGCATCGCATTTTTCGGTCAAAGCATGGCAAAACCGATGCTGGCCGTTTGTATCCCTTTTAATAAAGAAGCCGCAAATCCGGGTAATGGCAATATGGTGTCGATTTCTCCGGGTTCAAAAGAAGCGGTACAAACGCTTTACCATAAAGCGATCGCTCTGGGCGCAACTTGCGATGGCGCTCCAGGTCAACGCATCGACAACGTATTTTATGGCGCCTACGTGAAAGATGTTGATGGCAATAAATTATGCTTCTGCCATTTTGGTTGAGACTGGATTAACGATGCAAATCAACAGCGATTTTGACCAGCGCGTAACAATATATCCTGAGCAATATCAGTTTGTTGACTCACCACTGCCTGGCGTCAGCCGGGTGATGTTGGAACGTGCTGGCACTGAAATCGCCCGTGCGACCAGCATCGTTCGTTATGCATCTGGCGCGGGGTATCACCCGCACACCCATGACGGCGGTGAAGAAATTTTGGTGCTCGATGGTGTGTTTTCTGACGAGCATGGCGATTATCCAACCGGCAGTTATTTGCGTAATCCACCGGGAACCCGTCATCAACCATTTTCTGTGAACGGCTGCACGCTGTTAGTGAAGCTGTGGCAGTTTGCAGCCGATGACACAACGCCTGTTTGCATTGACACCCAACAGGCCGAGTGGCTTCCCGGGCTAGTTACCGGGTTGTCGGTGTTGCCGCTGCATGAACACAATGGTGTAAATACCGCCCTAGTGCGCTGGGCGCCAAATACCCAGTTTAATCGGCATCTACATGTCGGTGGCGAGGAAATACTGGTGCTAGAAGGAATGTTTTGTGATGAATTTGGCCATTACCCGGCAAAATCCTGGCTACGAAACCCCAGATACAGCGCCCATAGCCCCTTTACACTGGAGCAAGGCGCGTTAATCTACGTCAAAGTTGGTCATCTAGGGGCAGACTTGCTAGGCGATCGTTTTATTGTGCCAAGTGTTTAATAACAAGCTCAGTTTGGCAAACCGATCACTAAAATCCAGTTAAACAGCTCACCGGTTGGCCAGCAGCAAAAAGCAATTTGCCAAAAAGGGGTCAGGTCCTGAGGGATCCCCACGAATTTAACCATGTAAATCATCTCCATAGGAAGCGGTGATTTTTCTGAATTCGTGGATCCCTCAGGACCTGACCCTATTGGTTTCTTACATTATTTCTTTAGTTTCTTTTCAATGAAACGTTTGTTGCACTAATTAATAGAATAATCTCATGGCTATGAGCCTCACTATCCACATGGCTAATACTAACAGTAAAGCTGTATTCGCCTCGGTCATTCGTACTGTCACTGTGACAAAATATACTGTTTATTACATCATTAGGCAAAAATCTTCCTGACCAAGAGAAATCATTGACACCTTCAAAAATAATAAATCCATCATTTATCTCTTCATCAACAAGATAGTCAAATGAGTCCCCTTTCATTACAAACATTGAATCTAGCTGAATTTGTACACTGCCGCTCCAGCCATCAATGATTACTTGTTTACATCCGCTATCACCGTAGTATATTTTTTTTATAAACTCATTTGGCCTCATACGATAACTCACTCCTTTATTGCCCAGTGGGCCTCAGGGCTATTTCTAGGGACAGCATTTCCTTCGGGGGTGATGGAAGGGCCTTGTCCCTTAATCCCTGGGCCTGCACCAGGTAAATGGCCATGTCCGTGAGGTGTTGGATTATTTGCATGACCTTGAGGGTTTAATCTTTGATAATTTGAACCATTTCCATTAACTGTATGTGTATCAACACCCCCTTTGCCTGCAGATACAGTTTTTCCACCCACAGGCTCAATCATCGTATTCCCTTTTGAATCAACAACAAATCGACCAACTTCCTTATTTGTTGCTTTGTCTACAGTCGCGCCTGGTGCTCTTCCTTTAGAGGTTATACCACCGTTCGTGAGCATTTTCTGCGTGGTATCCGCAACACTTTGAGCCGCACTATTAATTGACGAGCCTTTTTCAGTAACCGCTACAACAGCTCTTGCGACTAGGTTGGTTACTGCAATACCACCTTTATCACCTTTATACTTCGCCTCACCAGTTGGGTCAGTATACTTATAGGGATTATTCGCAACATATGAATATCGATTAAAAGTATCGGGCTCGCCCGTAAACCCAACCGGATCATTCGAATAAAACCGCCCAATCACTGGGTCATAATACCGCTGCTGCATATAAGTTAAACTTAAATCTTTATCCTCCACATGCCCGGTATACCCTGGTTTATCCTCCAGTGCAGCGCTTGAACCCACCTTGGCAATCAGCTCTTTACCCAAATGAATATACCGCGTTTGTCCATTCGGGCCATCGGTGAGTATTAACGTGCCGGATAAATCATAAACGCTGTAACCGGTGCTGGAGCCGGTTTTTTTCACCCTTCTGCCGTGGCCGTCGTACTGATAGCCAATAGTGCCGGAGCTGGTTAATTGATTCGCCCGGTTAAACTGAAAGGCTCTTTTGCCATTGTTAATCACATTGCCACGGTCATCGTAGCTAAAAGTGTAACCGCCGCTGACCGTACTGAGTCTTTTATTCGTACTGTGATAGCTGTAACTCAGGTTTTGGCTGCCGAGCTGTTTGGCGGTGATATTTCCCAGTACATCATACCCAAAATTACCGCTGCCCCAATTGCCACTGGCGGTTGCTAACCGGTCCAGCCCATCAAAGCTCATGCTGATACTCTGATTGCTTTGCACTAAATCAGTAATCGCATCCAGATTGTCATTGTTATCATAGCGATAACGCTGAGCTGAGCGTAGGGTGCTGCCGGATTTAACCTGCCGCTCGTACGGTTTAAATTTGGTATCGAGCGATTGGCTAAAGGTTAAACCATTGCCGTAGCTGTAGCTTTTAAGTTGCCCGTTCGGGTGGTACTGCACATTGCTGACGTAGTTTTGGGTGTCTGCCACTTGGGTTGGCTGACCCAGCGCGTTGGGCGCGTAGCTTAAAGTGGCACCGCCATATTGTTTGCTTTGCAGCTGGCCTGCGTTGTTGTACCCCAACACTGTGGTAAAGGCTTTACCGTCCAAGGTCAGGCTTTGCTGATAAGGCAGATGTAATGAGTTATAGGCATAACTCCAGCTATTGTTGCCGTTACTCAGGCCTATCAAGTTGCCTTGTTTATCCAGTTGTACCGTTTTGGTCACGGTGCCATCTAGATACACCGTTTGCCAAGCGTCACCCAGATTGTCATAGGTTTGCGTTACCCAGCTATTTGCTGCATTCGTGTAATCAGTACAAGTGCTCCCATTGCCAGGTAACCCTTCGACTGAGCGAGACACCTGACCAAAGCTGTTGTACTCCAAAGCTTTTATGCCAGTTTCTGGCCGCTGCTGCAGGCATAGCTGCATTTTAGCGTTGTAGCGGCGGGTTTCGGTTACGCCGCCCTGACTAATGCTCGTCGGAAAATTGGCTGCATTGTAGGAAATGTTGGTCGTCACCCCTTCAGGTTGCGAAATAACACTCACCAGCTCCGTGGCCGGACTGCCATAAGCCAGGTACTGCGTGCTGGTGCTAAACCCTTTGCCATTGGTGAGCGTAATACTATTGTTACTGGTGTAGCCATAACTTAAATCACCATTTGGTGTATTGGTTTGGCTTAATGGCCGCTGCAAGCCATCATAAACCGTGTTACTGCCGAAAAATTCAGTGGCTGACGAAGACGGTACCGAGGTAAATACCGCTTTGCCATAGGCGTTAAATCGCTGATTTATATACCGAACCGTTTGCGATTCGTTGTTATTATCCCATTCTTTGCTAATTACAGGCTGCATCAGCCCATCAAGGGTGACAGTTTTACGGTAGTTACCGCGGGTGATGTTTTGCTGCAACGCACCCGCGCCGCTATAGTCGGTATCGTAGCTGATACTGGTATTCAACCACTGACTGTCCGCTGGGTCGATGAGTGTCAGTCGGTTCAGGCTATCGTACTGATAGCTGGTTCGGTTGCCGTTTAAATCATCCGCCCAGGCAATAGTGCCGGTATTATTTACACTCAGACTAATGCCAAAATTACTGGTGTCGTAACGACTTGGCAACTTAATAACTTGCGGCTTGCCGCGTTTGTAATTCTCGAAATATATCCAGCGATTTGGCGAGGCGTAAGTGGTTTTTTTCAGCGTCCCGTCGGCGTAATATTCATGAAGTTGTTGATAATTTCCGTACTGAGTGAGTGTTCTTGGCAGAGATTTTGCCGCATCTGTCGCAGGGTAATAAGTGGTCGATGACACCGACAAATTCTCCGCCCCTTGCAACAATTGGCGGTTAGTTTCTAAATTCAGGACCCAGTTGCTGGTGTCATGCTGGTAGCTGATATTAGTGGTGCGCTGCACCGCATGCAGGCTATTGCTTTCTTTAATCTGCTGCGCCGTACCATAAATGTTGTAATTTAGAAATTCAGTTGTGAAGGTATCGGCCGGGCTGCCCGACACAAAGTTGACGGTGGTTTCACTGGCTTTATTAATGTAGTTTTCATGCGGCGCTTTATTATCAAAGTCATAGACGGTAGCATTTTCATTGCCGGTAAAAGAATACATCTGCGCATTAGCGCCGGTGCTGACCTTGCCAAACTGGCGCTCCATCCGACGTAATAACGTACTGCCATTGGTATCATAATATTCGGTGGCAACCTCCTGACCATCGGTATGGTCCCACTTGCGGCTAAACACATGCACGGTTTTGGCACCATCTGGGGTGATGATGCGGGTTGAACGTAAATCCATCGCAGAGAAATTGGCTGGTAACTGATATAACCCCGTTAACGCCTCGCCACCTGACTGACCCGCCCATTTGCCTTTGTTTTGGGAATAACTGTATTGCCATTGCATGGTCGGCAAGCCGCCCTGACTGAGGGTTTTTGCCACTACGGAATTGGTGACAAAACATAAATCGTGGGTGTTTACCTCGTAACTGTCATGAGACCTTGTTTTAGGTACTTCACTACGGCCAAACCGGATACCTTTAAACTGTAAATCCAACCGGGCGCCGTTTGGGTGCGTGACTGATGCTGGCTTAATGGGGGCCTGAGAAACGTCAATACACTGATTTTCAACAATATTACTAAGCGAGAGTAGAGCATAGCCACTAGCGTCAGTATGCAGAGCATAATAATAATCTCGGGTCGTAGCACTTCCGCCAGCGGTATCGACTGCCGCCAAATCAAACTGCCAGCTGCGGCCATCAGGTCGGGTTACGACCGTCAGGCTGTCCGTACGTACCGCATGATTGGCGTTTTGATAGCCATAATTCCAACTCTGGCCATTGGCCGTTACAGTTTTTACGCGCGCCTTACCGTAAGGGTTATTCTCGTAGCTAATATCAATCACCCGCCCATCCGAGCTGCTGATTTTAGTCAGCTGCCCTGAGGTGTATTGATAATCCACACTATTGCCAAAACGGTCGCTGATTTTTGTGACCTGTAAAAACGCATGATATTTGGCAACAACTTCATCAAAGCCCACGCCATTTGATGCCGACATGCCTGGTGCGGGGATCAGTTTAATATGATTAAAAACATAACTGATGCCTTGTGGCGACGTTGCTTTTACTGCCTCCAACTCGGTGCCGCCAGAAACACATTCAAATTTCCAGTTTTTAACATACATTGGCGAGCTGCCACCGACGTTTTTGTAACTTATTTTTTCACTGGTTACCCCCGGAATATCTAAGGTATCACCACTCCAATAATCGCCTGGCACCACCAACTGGTTTGGGCCGACAGCAAAAATATTCGGATTGCCGTTAATTTTACTGCAGTTGCTGCCCATACCCCAATTACCTGAAAAACCTCTGCCGCTGATATGATCGTAGATAACGCTGGTACTGATACTGGGAATAGCCAGCTGCCATTCACCAAAGCTTAAATTGGTTTGTGAGCTGTAGCTGGCACCTTTGTAAATTCGTCGCAGCTCAACTGGAATATCAAAATTACCTGGAATGCTAATATCAACCTGTTGCAGTGATAAAGCCCCGGTATTTAAATCAATGGTTTCACCAAACAACGCTGTGGTTTCCGGTGTAACAGCGTCATTTACTTTTAACCGGTCCAGCACCATGCTGCTTAAATTGGTACCAGGGATGACGATATTCTCTGCCGAAAATGGCCCCGCAGAGCCGCGCCCCGGCACTTGGTCCTGCTGCTTTTTCGGCACATATAATTTGGCGACTTGTGGCTGCACTCCAGGTTCAACTGCGGCCAGCAACTGCCGGCTGACTCTGGCTGTTTTCGCGGGATCAGCACTAAGCGGCAATGGAGCTATCGCGGTAATGACATTGAATAAAACTGCCAAAACCACTATTTTTTTTACCTGAGCATCACGCTGTACACATTGATTGGAAATTTGCGTTTTCATTTCATCATCCTTAATTATCGACGCTCTGTCCGAATGGTTTATATTCAGTCTTTTTAATCACCACACCATTGGCATCGGTTTCAACAATGACAGAGCCCAAAACATCGGTGTGCAAATAGATCACCTGCTGACTGGCAGCGACCGTTTTAAAGGTGGCATTTACGGTACAAGGGCTGTTGATAATACCAGTGCTAAAAGTTGCACCAGCAAGGCTGCCGCTACAACCAGCTACCAGATCAATTACATAGCCACTATTGGCGGTGATGGTAAAGCTGGTGCTACTGCCTTGTGCCACACTGCGCGAGGTTGGTGAAATACTGCCGCCCGCCCCGGCACTGGTTGAAACCGTATGATTGACTGGGATCACACTAAATGTTGCACTGACCGTACAGGCGCCCGTGATCGGCGCTGTAGTAAAGGTGGTGCCTGACAACGTACCACCACAGCCCGCAGCACTTGCGATGCTGTAGCCACTATTGGCGCTGAGGGTAAAACTGGTGCTGCTGCCTTGTGCCACGCTGCGAGACGTTGGTGAAATACTGCCGCCCGCCCCGGCGCTGGTTGAAACCGTATGATTGACTGGGATTGCGCTAAATGTTGCACTCACCGTACAGGCGCCCGTGATCGGCGCGGTCGTAAAAGTGGAGCCTGACAACGCACCACCACAGCCCGCAGCACTTGCGATGCTGTAGCCACTATTGGCGCTGAGGGTAAAACTGGTGCTGCTGCCTTGTGCCACGCTGCGAGACGTTGGTGA
>JBBKWN010000151.1:0-15479 GCA_037968955.1 Rheinheimera sp.
CTCTTTGAGCCTTTCAAGTCGCTCATTTACTACGTCATCAATTTCCGTAAATGAGTCTGCAAATTGAATATTGTCGCTTTGCAGCTTCTCCAGTAGCTGGGTTATAGCAGGGAGCCGAAGCTTAATTTTGGTCAGTGCTGCATGAAGATTGGGTTCAAATATCGGCGTGAGAATTTTTAGGCTGTCTTGTATATGGGCGTCTATGAGCTTCAGCTCAGCGTCCATAGCAGCGATAAGGTTTACTAAGTCCTTTCCGTCCTGGCTTAGCGAATCAGAGATCTGCTTTGTTCTTGCCTCAATAGCATCCACCATTGATTTGTGCTCTTCCCAGTCAGCGCCACAAAGAGGGCACAATTGATCGTCGGGATAAGACTTCTTATGTTCATCAATCAGCTGCCTTTTCAGGCGTTCCAATTCGGCTATGACGTTCGCATTCGCGCTGCTTTTTTCGCGTAGGCTGTGTCGGAATTCAATTTTTGACTCAAACCACTCAAGGCGCCCATCCGCCCAGTTTGGTAGTGCTCGTGCTTCTTCGAGCTTGATCGCCATGGCGCCGCGTCTGATGATGCTTGCTGAACGCTCTAATTCATCAATCCCTTTCTTGATAGCTTCAAGCCCATTAAGCTTGCCTAAGTCTTTACCAAACTGAGCTAGGCTTCTCAGAGATTCCTCGTTACGATCAATGTCGGCGTCGATGGTTTCGTTGTGAACTCTGGTTTTTATCGTGGCTTTGAGTGGAAGAAGGGCGATAATCTTGCGAACAGATTCCTGATAGGCAGCATGGTCTAACGCTGAAAACGTTGAAAACAGGATCTCCTTATCCCACCCTAGTTGAACATCGGTCGTCGAGAGCTTTTTGTACTCAACGGTCCCAGCCTCTGCCTGCAATGTGTTTCTTAGAGTGGCTATCTCTTCCGTGAGTGACTCAACTTTTGCCTTACGCTCAGGGTCGTTGATGTGCTTTGTGAATTTATTGTATATAGTGTTACAGCACTCGATCTCAGCTTCGATATCGCTAATGTTGAAAAGGTTTCCTAGTTTATCCTTACGTTCGTCTACCCGAGTGTGTAGCAGCCGGTTTTGTCCTTGCTCCAGATAGTTTAGGAAGGAAAAGTTTTCCCTAAAGTTTTTTCCGAAAACTTCGTCAAGAAAATTATTGTCACGCTGATTGGTTTTCGTGAAGTCAGATGATTCGAATTCCGGTAGCTCGTAAAGCTTGAAATTTTCGTACTTGTCTGCACGATTGTTTGCCGGTTTTTTGAATATCGCAGCTGGGCAATGTCTGGCTAAAACAAGCTTACGATCAGAATTAATAAATTCAATTTTAATGCTGAGGTCTTTCTCGCCGGAGCGGTTGTTCCAGAAGAGATTGTCTGCGTAGTCCTTTTTGTTCTTGGTTAGTAAGGTAGAGAATAGGTTTTGTATTCGATTGATCTGGCCGGTGAGCAGTAGTTCGACGGCGTCGAATATGCTTGTTTTACCATAACCGTTTGGACCGTCCAGAGTTAGCAAGGACGACTCGCCAAGATCTAAGTAGATATGTTTGAATGCTTTGAAGCTGGAGACTTCAATCTTGGATAATTGCCAGTTCATTGTTAATCATTTCCTTGATAATTTCGTCGGCGTTTTTGCCTGTGACTTTCTGGATAGTCGAATACGTATCGTTCAGACCGGCTTCTGCAACCGCCTCAGCAGCCTGTAACCTCAAGGACACAAGGTTTCCTTGATGGCTAGGTAGCTCTAAAAAAGGAAGCTTGATAAAGATCTTCGCCGCGAAGCTGTATTGTGTGGCGACAAGAGGGTTTTCTTTGTAATTAAGAAATTCCTTTTTGTCAGCGATCACAGATACCAGTTTGTCGAAGGTGAAATTAGTGAGCGCACTTTCTTCCGCAATACTGTAATAGAGGACATATTTTTTATAAAAGTGTGGATCTTCTTCGATTGCGAAGATTTCTTCTTCGTGAGCCTTGAACTCGGCCAGAACGTCGAGGCGATGAATACAAATCAAGTCGCAGTTTTTCTTAAAGCTTGGGTTTCGGAGAAATTCCTCAGGAGCAAGGTGATTGATTCTATTATTCAGCTCGGCTGGGTCCGGGAGGTCGTCAAGATTATGAACAACTGCGAATCTGATGGCTGATCCAGATTCACGAACATAGAAGCTTGTGGTGTCCCGTTCACGTTTACTCACAAAGCCATGGGCAACAAGTGCTTCATCAATAAGTTGCTTTATCATTCAGTCGACCCTCCGCGTCATCTTTTGTCATCACGCTAATGCATAGCGACTTGGTTATATTGCTTTCGAGCTTTTCAGTGGCCTGCTTGTTGTCGAAATCATCTGAGTTTGTGAATTTTGTATTAAAGGTGAATGAGGCGTTTGCTTTGCTGGCGATTAGATGGTTGTATTCAAAAAGTAGTCTCAGAAGATCCCCGTTGTTTTTCATTTCACGGGTAATGTCAGACTCACACTCTTCGCTTTCATCTACGTCAAGAGCTGTAGGTACGTAGAACCGATTTTCGCTGTCGAGGTAATGCGGAAGATGGTTGAATATGGGATCCACCGAAATAGCCTGTATGAGCTTGGTGTATCGCCTGATGTCGTTCGTCTGAACGTCTTGAAACCGCTCGGATGGCTTCATCATTTGGCATAATGTTTTCAATTCATTGATATGGGTATCGCGAATGTGCTCGCACAGACGCCTAGCTCTTTCATAGGTGGCGTCACTCATTGTTGGTAGCGCATGATCCAGTCTTTCTTCTAGATGGGTTTGGAGCCGCGCCTTTAATTCTACTGCATAGTAATCCCGATTCTGATAGGGGTTTTCCGCCAGCAGGTCATCTAAAATGTTTCTGGCCTTGATGCGGCCCTCGTATGCGGCTCTGCCTTCTGGGATTCCGTCAACTTGATTTAATTTATGGTTATGTATTGCCTTGGTGCTTATTTTTTCAGACAGTAAGCAGTAGTTAAAATTTAGAAGGTTATCACTGACAGTGATGGACTTTTTCTCACATATTTTTTTTATGAGTTCTTTGGTCAGCCCTTCAATTTCACCCAGTCCGCAATAGTAGTTATCTCCGTAGCGGTAGAATTTTACTGTTTCTCCGCTAGAGCCATTATGATCGTCTGTATTGTTTAGTTGGACGGATACATGAAAGTAACGGGCTGTCCCTTTGATTTTGTCGTATTCGATTAAAGTGGACTGCTCCAGCGCAGTGGTATAGCCACTACGATATTTGCTAATCTTTGCTTTGACTTGATGGGCGGTAAGTAGTTTTCCGTTCTTATAAATAGCAAAGTCGTCGCTACTGTCTAGCTGAAGCTCGAAGTCCAAGTCGCCATCGTGAATAAGTTTAAGTGTGTGATATAGTGCAATTTTCCCTTGATAAACGAAGCCGCTCCACGAGGATATGGCGCTGGCTGGGTATTTCTCATCATCTCCATGAATCACATGAACTCCTTTCACTGTTAGCGAGCTGCCAGTTTGGCGACTGTATATTATAGTATTTCAAGGTCTTTGCTTAGTCGCTTAGTTTATTTTGCGAACATATTTTGGGCTATGTTTCCTAAATAACATCTGAGAACAAAAAAAACTCACAATTGGTTCAATATTGCACAGTGAGATAATTGTATTAAATGAGTTTGCCATACCTGAATTAAGTGACTGCCAATTTAGCAAAGATGCTGAGTTATTTCTGTTCAAAAGAGAGTTAGAGTGACCGTCTGCAATTCGCTCCTAGCTGAAGATCAATTATCTGGATGATTGCTGAAACTGGTGGTTACTTGAAAGTGCAACTAGCGGTAAGCAGCCAGTGATCATGGCGGTAAATTGAGGTGACGTTTTGCAATTCAATTAACTTTTTTACTAGAAAGGACAGATCACTTATTGGTCGAATTCACGGTTATACTCACCAAATCCAACCTCCCATGTCCGATGAAATTTTATGTCGAGCTTCGATTTAGATGCTATTGAAAAATCAAGAGCGAAAAAGCAACAGAAGATTGAATTATTTGAACTGTGGTGTAAAGCAAACGGCAAGAAATCGCTTGCAATGTGGATGAATGAGCACGCAGTCGAGACTCAAGATTTATTAGCTGCAAACTTAATTAGCTATCCAGACCCTTCAATGATGCCAGTCAGTTGGCATATTTTCTTTTCCGATCCTGTTCTAACAGTAAACACCAAAGATTTAATATTAACATATTCTAATGAACATGCTGAAATCGATGGCAGTTTTGATTTTGCTTATGTTACTGACGAAAACAGATTACTGGAAATACTCAAAGAGCATCTAGGTAAAAGTGACATGGCCAGAATAAAAGATTTCATTAGTGAGCACAGACAAAAGCACGGAGGCTCTCCATCAAAGGAGGAAATAGATTTCAACCTTAAAATTCGTAAATTAAGACTGAAAAAAGTTTAGTTCTTGCTGCTTGAGATTCTACAAATAATTGTAAACGCGGCCTGCTAAAAAAGACTATAGGGTACAAGCGTGTTTGACTAACTTTTGTTAGAGACGAACCTAGACTTCATGTCCGTTCGTCTCTAGCAATTTCAGGTACGGTCGTTTCTGTAAGTCAATATTTCGGCCTTCTTCATGGCATCAATCAGCTGTTCCGAGACGGCACGGATGACATTCATGCAGACCGAATTGCCAAACTGCTTGTAGATCTGGCCCTGTGATACGGCATCGACGATGTACTCATCAGGGAATCCCTGCAGACGCGCACATTCGCGCATAGTCAGTTTGCGCGGGTTCTTCCCTAGATGTGACTGGTCAATCAGAATTTCGGACCCGTCCTTGTAATAGCGGGCACTGATGGTATTGGTGTATTCACTTTCATCGTTGAATAAGGAATAGCCGAAACCGTTGCCTTTCTTCTCGTGTTCCAGTTTCCGTTTCAGATGACCGGTCCAAAGTCTGTCCGAAATGGTGTATCTGTCCTCGGACGGAGGCATGCGGTCAAGGTCCTCCAAAATATCGCCAACACGGGTCGGAGTCTTCGGTGGCAACGGCCAGCTGAATACGCTGTCAAAATCCACGTCCCTGAAATAGTCACGATCAAAACCCACAATGAAAATACGTTCTCGATTCTGCGGTGCGCCGAAGTCACCGGCACGCAGTACGCGGTAGTCCACCCAGTAATTGAGTTTTTCGGATAGGGCCAGTCGGGCATCTTCACTCATCGGGATATCGTCTGGAATGGCATGACTGTCTTCACCACGAAGGATATCGAGAATAGTTTTTAAGGTACGACCCTTATCATGGCCCCGCAGCTGCTTTACGTTTTCCAGCATGAAGGCCTTCGGACGTTTGGCAGCCATGATGCGCTGGATTTCGAAGAACATGGTTCCGCGGGTATCGCTGAAGCCACGTTTTAGACCTGCCTGCGAAAAAGCTTGGCACGGGAATCCACCGAGCAGAACATCATGATCGGGAATATCAGAAGAGGCAATTTGGGTGATGTCACCATGTGGCATCTCGCCGAAATTCGTTAGATAGGTTTTCTGTGAAAACTTGTCCCACTCAGAGGAAAATACACAGTGACCACCAAGCTGCTGGTATGGGAGACGGATACCACCGATACCTGCGAACAGATCGATGAAGGTGAAATCGCATTCGTCTTCCGGTTTCTGCCGGAAAGGTGCGTTTTCTAAATATCCAGTCATCTTCTTTTCCACATCGAGAATGGCCTGCCATTTGGAGGAAGACGGTGCATGTTCTCCATCTTCCCAGCCACGGACCGTGCGTTCTCCAGTGGTACCGAGTCCTAGAAGATTTGCAAACTCTGTGCGCCCTATGCCTAATTTTTTTCTCAGCTTTCTGATATATTGGGATTTGTTCTGACTGTCCATCCAGCGCTTACCTTATCCGGTTTTGTTCCGGGCGATACTAGCACTGTACGGATGATCAGTCAATACAGGTACCCACTACTTAGCTGCCAATCTGTTTATTACCTCAAACGTTCCGGAATTTTTCAGACCGAAA
The DNA here is from genome assembly GCA_037968955.1 of Rheinheimera sp. Classification (GTDB taxonomy): domain Bacteria; phylum Pseudomonadota; class Gammaproteobacteria; order Enterobacterales; family Alteromonadaceae; genus Pararheinheimera. The sequence continues at coordinate 5,986 of JBBKWN010000151.1, forward strand.
ATATTTCTTTGGTCAGTTCCACCAACTTTCCTCCTATCGAATACAGACGGAGGAGTTCTAGTGGATCTTGGTAATGGCAATGAATCGGCTGATAATCTGGCAGACAGTCGCTTTCATTAGCCAGCACCTTACCTCTTTCAGCAACATGTGCAGCCGTGAGCGCTTTGCTTGTTCCGGGAAAAACGAAATGATTGGATATATGGATATCTGCAGGGTGCATGTGGGAAATCGCATTCCGATAAAAAAACTGCTTTACTAGATCCGGTGAACCAGGAGCGGTTTCCGGGAATTCGGCATCATAGTACTTGGCATCTATTATTGCGATGTGCGTTTTTTCTGGATTTCGTAGAACCGTATCCGTTCTCTGGCTCTTACTGGCTACGGGCACAAAACTACCACTGGCTGTCCGGTACACGGGAACCGGAAGTCTGTTGTTGACTCTATACTTCCCTACCAGACATTCATCCAGCATGGCTTCCCAAAGACTGTGGAATTTTCTGACACCGGCAATAATTCCGCTATTTCCTGACCCTCTTCCAGTTTCTAGATACATGAGCAGGCTGCGTAGAAGAAAAATATCCCTTTCAGAATAGCTGAGCTGAAGTTCTCTTCTAAGGTGAACAATCCATGAGGAAGCATTTCCAGCAGGACGTGGGATATCAGCCAGTTGAGCAGGTATTCCCTGTCTGCCGGTCCAGAGGATTCCGTATACCGGGTAGAGTTCCCTCATTACATGAGCGTGGATTTTAGCAGTCTCGGTATCATTGAGGTAGCGAGATCTGGTGGTCACCAGATCAATATATATCGGTCCGGATGAACACGGATAGGGTGTCCCCCGCGCAATGCTCCTCGGCCACACAACTTTCCCAGAGTTGGCTGTATTGACTCTTATCCGCCTGACATACAGGCCATTGGACTGGTAGTCGTCAATCAGTTTGGTTGCCAGCGATAGGGATTCTCCACCGATCATTCCACTATCGCCATCAGAAATAGCGGTGTTCTTGTCCCTATAGTATTTCAAAAGAGATCTGATTAGATAGTGAGCAGACTGAGGTCGTGCTTCACCGGAGAATCTGTTGTTCCGAGGTAGGAATACAGCAAGACCTCCACTGTAGGAAATGACCCCGCAAAAATGTATTTTTTGCATGTCGGGTGCCAGCAGGCCCCTGTCTTTCAACTCGCAAAGCACGGCCGCAGGAATACAATAATCAGTAATAGCCGTGCGGTCTGAAAGATACAGGATATCAGCCGGCAACATATTGCGGATCCTGGTCTCCAGTATAAGGAATGCCTTTCTCTTCCAATCTGGCCTCTACTGCAGCCGAGAAAACCGCATCGCCATTCCGGAATGCAGAAGACAGGTTGCCGAAAGTTCTCAAGGTTTGAGCAAATATCTTCTGGTGTCCAGCATGTCTCAGCACATCATCCCACAGATAGATGAACAGTTTTCCACCGAGGGCTGATTTTGCTGTTTCCGTATTTTCAAGTTCTTTGGCATCCAAGAAAAACGGACCGATCAGACGATCTTCCGGTATATCGCAATCAATAAGGGTCCTGTTGATAACTTGGGCAAAATCAGGCCAAGTCACCGAATATTTTCCGGTGCTAGTGGTGAAAACGATACCAGTTTTCGGGATCTGCTTTTGCAAGAAATCGATTGGCAGATATTCAAAATTCCAGCGCCGTTTGAATGCAGTATCCAACGGCATGACAGCCTGATCACTGCTGTTCATGGTCGCCAGAAGGGACATGTTAGAAGGAATACGCAGATTATCGATGGGAGAGCATCCCCTAGCACCCAGTTCCGAATTTATATACTCGAGCATGTCAGGATCGGTGGTATTAATACTGTAGCTGCTCGTTCCGTCGGGTCCCCTGTCCAAAAGCTGGAAAAGCTCGCCGAAAACCGCAGCAGCAGAAGCACGGTTTATCTCCTCGATGATGAGAAATACCTTTATGTCTGGGCGGGCAATAGCCTGTATCAGTGCACAGGTAAACGGACCAGGTCTGAAACAGTAGGAAATTGCACTCGCTCCCTGCACATCTTTTTCCATTTTGGGCTTCAGGGCACCGACAAAATCGTTATGCTGGGTATCCGGATGAAAAACCGTGACAATCTTTTCGGCACCGTTACTCATTTCACCATGGACCCTGTAGCTTTTTCCCGTACCAGGAGCTCCGTAGAAAATCCTGTTGGTTCCACCGGTCAATCTCGGTCCGGACACTGCAGCTCTGGTCGACGACTCGAAATAGAACTGGCCATTCCTGTTCCTGATACTCATTCCCAGCCACAGACCAGAAACTAGATCCGATACTTTTTTCGTCGATTCGGGAGTATCCAGCAAACCCTTTTTGATAAAAACGTATTTTCCCAGCGGAACAGAAAAATAGACGGGTATCTGGACATACAGCGTATTTCCGGGTTCCTTTGACGGACGGAGAAGAAATGCTCGATCTATATCGTTCCAAGAAGCAAATTCGGCATCGGATTCAGTCCCCAACAAAGAATCAACCAGACCGGACCAGCCGATGGCGGTCATGATTCTAAAAAGTAGTTCATCGCCATCAGGGTGACTGAACATATAAGCAATACTGGACATATATCTCCTTTGAAGGTAGCCGTATATTTCTGGAGAACGCACCAGATCAAGAACCAAAGTACCGAGTGTTTCCGAACTTACATTCGGAACCGGCAATGATGCCAGCAGGACAGATTTGACAAAATCATCGGACTGTCTATAAGTTTTTTTTCCTGTGTTCTTGTTGGTATTTATTAAATTTTTTGCCTCGAGTCTTCGCCTTGGATCCAAAAAAGCCCAGAAAAAGTTATCTCGACTGTATGGGTCTAGAGAAACGATCGCCGGATCAGTAGAGGTCCCGCTCTCCAGCATTGCCTCAAATTCAGCCGGCCCCAGATTTTTTTTGATGTCTTCGAATACGGCAATGTATTTATCCAGAAGTCCTACAAAAGGCCCTATCTTCAGCATATACATCAGATACTGACAAGGTATGTAGCAGTGAAATCCGCTTCCAGTCTCCATCCTTGCCGTATGATCCAGCAATTTCAGGCCTGATTCTGACAGAGCAGTTCTTGTTTCGTCATCGAATCGGATCTCCTTGAAATGCCATGCCGACTCAGGTTCATTTTTGAACCAGTTCATCACCATTTTCAGTTCTGAAAGCATATCTGTCCCGTACCTCCATGCATGAAATCAGTCATGTTTGATCCAGAGATTTCTTGATATTGTCTGCCGCATGTTTTCGATGAATTTCTTGTTCTGGTCCGAAAACTGCGAGTTTTCATACTGCCCCATAAAAAACAGGAATTCTTCCAGAGCTCCGGCCTGATCCTGTGTAAGATTTTTCATCACGGGATGTGCGGTATTGATGGTAATAAAATGATCGTCCCCGTAACCTGGTTCCCAGAGCGAACCGTCAGCAGTCTTTCCGAAACGTACATCAATATCTGCAGGCGAAGCCATAGTCACCCTGAATTTCGGAAGGATTCGGCCCTGTCCCGAAAAAAGAATCGTGAATTCGAGCAAGGCGTTAAATATGATGGCAAGTGCATCACTGAAGCCTGAACGGTAGATGTTGTAACGGTCCGCAATAATGTTACCAAACATGTCCGTATTGTCCTGTCCGATGGGCTCGCATCCGAGAATGGCATTAGTGAGCTCTTTTACTTGCTTCGGGATGAACAGACGGGCGTACTTTTTCCCTTGGTGAACCAGAGCTTCCACAACCCTTTCACCAGAGTACTCGAATCCAGAAAGGCCCAGAAGTTCGGAAATTTCATATGACATACGGATAATTCTGCAATTTACTGGCAGATGCTCGGCTACCCACTTAGACAGTGCAGGTATTTGATCTTTCAATCTGTCAGTCGGCAGATTCGTTACCTCCATTCCGAACGTACTCTCGAACGACTGTTTTCCACTAAAAACTGCAACGCTGGCGACTACCTGATATACAAAATCCGCAACTATCAAATCCGATTCGTCGAAAATCTGGTTAAACAGATCAATCGGTAACGGAATCCGGTTCTGCCAGAAAATAAGGCCGTCAACTCTGTAACTGTGATTTCTTTCGTACAGATAACGTTTGAAATCGGCCAGATCGTATTCATAACTCATTCTGAACCCTCTTCTAGATCAGGCAGTTCAAGGCTGAGATAACGTAGACTCTCGCTGACCTTCTGGCGAAACCCCTTCAAAGTGTGTTTGTTTGCATCCGAGTATTCACCATGCTCCGCATTTGCCAGACTCCACAGCAGCATATCGAGAGCTTTCATCGCTTCAATATTGTCCTTGCAGACACCATACATTTTCAGGAAATACGGATGTGACCTACCCAGCGTGACGCAAGTATTACCATCTATGTCACAGGATGGTTCCCAGATGTTGTCGCCCATCAAGGACTCTTCTTCGTGAACCCTTACAGTCTTGTCCTCATAGACTCGGATATCGGTGATGACCGTGGGTTTTGGCTGGTTCGGGTTTCTGATGGTAACCTCTTCGCCATTAACCTTGATATCGGCATTTTTGGTACGGTCTTTCTGCTTGTCTATCGCATTGTTAGCAGGACCGTGTGTCGGACCAGACTGTTTAGGCCCGTTTTTGGGCGAAACGGAAAGCAAGGCCTGCCGCCATGGTGCGATCAGCGTCTGAAGTTGTCTGCGGATTTCAACCGGAATAATCACGCGGCTTTTGCGGAAATCGATACTGAAGACATCATCAAGCTCATGGCTGAAAACAAGTTCGACACGCAGGCGGGTGATTTTGCTTTCCTTTTTGTACATCCGGTGAGGCCAGCCATCATTCCAGATTAGCCGGTCTTCACGGTAGATATAGATCCCTTGGTTATCGAGTCCGTACCTCACAAAGTCTTGCTCAGCAGCTGATAAATCATTCTGAGACGGAATCAGACTACCTCGGATTGTGAACGAGTAGCTATTCCCGTTGAAATCCACGTTTATTTTTTTCTCTTTGAGAGCCTGAGAACGGGCACCGCTAGCGGTTTCAAGCTCAATACAAAGTGGATCCCATCCTTGAAGCTGAATTTCAGCTTCATCAGCTATTTTGAGAGATATTTCTACTGCACCAGAAACAAGATATTTGAAGAAAACGGCACTAAGTTCATCAACCAGTTCATTGCCGAGCGTCCGGATTTGATCGAGCATCTGCTTGTCACTGCCGGGCTTGATTAGGCGGTCAATTTTTTCCCAGACAATCATGGTGCCTGAATTTTCAGTGAATTCCTTGAGAACTTCAAAATCATCGTAATATTCATTTTCGTCTGGGGTTTCGAGTTCCCAGCGATCTTTTTCGCTGATTGTATCGAGATCCCAGAAACGGCCAACCGCGATACCATTTTTTTGAGATAGCACGACTAATCTCCGGCAGAATGCTGTCGATGCCGTCTTAAGTCCCATACCGAATTTGCCCAGAGACTTCGGATTCGGCCGTTTTTCGGAACCGTACCGCATCGCATTCTTCAGATCGGACTCAGTCATTCCGACACCGTTATCGGTGATTACAACACGAAAATCACCCATCAGGTACTGGAGCTCGATGGCAATTTTTGTAGCATTGGCTGCTATCGAATTGTCCACAATGTCTGCAAAAGCCGCTTTTTCACTGTATCCGGTATCGCGAAGACTTTCGACTAGTCTCGCGGCAGAAGGGCGGAAATCATTTTCCTGCAATTCAATTTTATCTGTCATTTTTTATCGATTCCAAATATTCCAGCATCAGCTGTTTGTCTGTTTCTTTATAGTCGGCCACAGTAACAACCTGCTCGCTGAGCTGCTGTTTCAAGCGGATCCGCTCATCGATCATTTCTTCGACCGTGTCCGCGTAATACATGTAATAGACACTTACTACCGATTTTTGTCCGTTCCTCCAAGCCCTAGCTGTAGCCTGTGCCTCGAGTGCCGGATTCCACTGCCTGCAGTAGTGGATCACATTGGTGGCAGCAGTTATGTTGAGTCCCATACCTGCCGTTTTCGGGTGAAGTAGCAATACATCGAATCCGGTCGATGCAGAAAAACGGTCAATTAGCGGCTGGCGCTCCTCGTTTGGAGTACGTCCATCGATTACACCAGGCGTAATACCGTATTGTTCCCAGACAGCTTTACTGAGCAAATCGATTGCCTTCTGGAAAGTGGCAAAGATGATGACCTTTTCACCTGATTTTTCTATGCCATCAAGTTCCATAATCAACAATTCGAATTTAGAACTATGGAGACACAAAGAACTGACATCATGGGGAATAGACGTGTCCAGTAGCGCCGGATGGGCTGTGAACTGTTGCAGTTTGTTTATAAGCGGCAGCATGCCCCCACCACCTTTTGCAGCATCCAGCTGCATCTCTTCGATGATGGATTCATATGCACTCCGTTCCCTGTCTCCAGCGGTAACAGCCCTATGGATGTCCATTTTCTCAGGCAATTGGGTCAGAACATCCTTTTTCATTCGTCGCAGGGTTATCTGCCTAAGACTGCTTTCAAGTTCATGCAGATCGGTATTGAGCGTTTCGGCCAGTTCACGATGGACATAGCGGGATCTGAAGTCCTGCTCGTTTCCGAGAAAACCTGGGAAAACTAGATCGCATAGAGCCCATACATCAATAAGACTGTTCTCGACAGGCGTTCCTGTCATTGCTACAGATGCGGCGACATCAAGGCGTCTTGCCGCAAGAGATCTGCCAGAGCTGGGATTTTTCAACATGCTTGCCTCATCAAAAAGTACAAGGTCAAATGTGATTTCTTCCAGCATCGAAATATCAGAACCCAATACGGTATAGGGGGTAATGATTATGTTGTGTCCGGATAGAGCCGAGCTAAGACCATTTCTGCTCTGCCCGTAATGGAGAAATGGACTCAGCGAAGGAGCAAAAAAAGCAAATTCCCTAATCCAGTTAGCCAGCAGCGGATTGGGAACAACAACAAGGATTTTGCCTTCTGGGTTGTGTTCGAGGACATCGCAGCACAGCGCAATCACTTGGGCAGTCTTGCCCAGCCCCATATCGTCGGCAAGGATGGTACCAACACCATTAGAAGCACAGAACGTTAGCCATGCGACCCCCTCTTTCTGGTATGGATAGAGTTCCCTGACGAAGAGCTTTTCATGTTGAGATACTTTCTGCTGCTGCTCCCTGAGCTTATCGACAAGGGATGACGGAAATTCATCAATCAGCCCGTCGCTCTTAAGCTGACGAAGTAGTTTCAGCAGAAGTGGGAGTGAAAGCCTACTGAAGGCAGATACGGATAAATCCCTGAGTCTGTCACTGACAAAATACACCCTTTTGCCATCAGCAATAAAATAACCGAATTTTACTAAGGAGTTAACTTGGTCAGGTGTAAGTTTTGTCTCCTTGAAATAAAGGAAGAACGAAGGTGCAGGTTCAAGGCTGAACATGAATTTCAGCTCCGCCGGTCGTCTGGATATGACCAGAGCAGTTTCGCTGCCTCTGTCAACTGCTGCGAATTTTCCGAGCCTGAAAAGCATTTCAGGATCGATGGGACATCCGTCCTGCTCGACAAGTCCGTTCTTTATCGAATAAACCATTCCATTTCCTATGCCGAGATCAGGTTCCAGCCTGCTCTATCCGTTCAGAACAAATTTTTAATTTTATAACCCAGCTTACAAAACTAGTTGATTTTGTAACAGTATTAAATTTGACATACTCATCGCAGTAAACAACGAAAATTCTTAGTGCATTTAAGAACAAACGCCAGAGTCACTTCGGTGATTCCCAATGCAGCAACGGCCTATTAATTAAAAACAATTTGTTTATCGTAACTGAAATCTGGACAAAACCAATAGCTGAATATCTTTTCATGTCGCAAATTCATACAGACATTGCTATACGATAGTTTCAAGCAAAGTCCAAACTTACATCGTGTCACGCTTCGCCACTCTTTCATTTATCCAAGCAAGCACCTCAGCCTCCACCCAAGCTGCCACCCGCACACCCAATTTCACCGGCTTTGGAAAATCACCCTCAGCAATAAATTTGTAAACCGTTGAGCGCGCCAGGCCGGTGCACTCCATCACTTGTTTCAGTCGAATTAATTTCATTTTGGATCCCCTGTGTTAAGTCCAAAACATCAGGGGACGCAGTATTTTTTAACTGCCAGGTTCATGACCTTCGCCGGCCGGTTTCGACCGAATTTCAGATATATATCACCTATGTGCATATACCCAAACATTGCCCATAGGAGACTTAATATGCACAACAAACCAACGGTAACTGACGCGCTGAAATGGTCGGTCACAGCGCTTGAAGTTCTCAGTAAAGCGGCTGACATCATTGGCAAAAAGCTTAACCGGCATTCGGTGTTTACCTGCCCGCAAGCCACCAAAGACTATCTCACTTACAAACTGGCCCCGTATGAGCGAGAAGTGTTTTGTGTGTTGTTACTCGATAGTCAGCACCGGCTGATTGAATACCGGGAACTGTTTTACGGCACCATCGATGCCACAGCGGTGTACCCGCGTGAAGTGGTAAAGCTGGTGTTGGAGCACAATGCTGCTGCGGTGATCTTCGCGCATAACCACCCTTCCGGCGTGGCTGAGCCATCAATGGCAGATAAGCACATCACGGAGAAACTCAAATCTGCGTTGGCGCTTATCGACGTGCGGGTACTTGACCATATTGTGGTTGGAGAAACCCAGGTGTCGTTTGCTGAGCGGGGCCTGATTTAGGGTTCACACATGGCGTCTTTGCCGGCGTTTTCCGGTCCCAACACAGATGAATGGTTTCAGGTTCCCAAACTGGTATTTTGGGAACTTGCGAAGCCTTATGTGGCGCGGGGTGTTGTCGGAAAAGCAGGCTGAGGTTGTCTTTTTTGCGTTTTAATCGAAAAGAGGAACTTGACCATGGCAGAAGTCGAAGCCGTAAAGGAGCCTGATAAAATCAAGCTTATCAGTTATCTCCTCAAACGTCATTTCGGTCAGCAATTGGCAGATATTTGGGATGTGGGGTTAAACTTGGCGCTGCGCATCAGCGACTTACTGTCGGTGCGCTTTACGGACATTAAAGGCGACCGACTGGTGGTGCACGAGCAGAAAACCGGCAAGACTGCCAATATTCAGCTCAACGCCAAAACGCTCAGTATCATCGAGCGGATCCGCCAGCAGTACCCACACCACATCTATTTGTTTCAGTCGCATCGACACCAAGGCGTTGAAAGTAAACCTGTACAACCTATCTCACGCCGCTACGTCACCAAAGCGTTTGCTTACATAGGTGAAGAAGTTGGTGTAGCACTTGGTACCCACTCGATGCGCAAAACACGCGGTTATCACTTATACCAGAGCACCAACGATCTGGCCCGCGTGATGCGCATGCTACGCCATAGCTCTGAAGGCGTGACTTTGCGCTACATCGGGTTGACGCAGGATGAGATTGATAAGGATTTTGTGGAATTGGAGATTTAGTGGTGACTTGGTGATTGCGACATATTGGCGGCCCCACTGGGCCGCCAA
>JBBKWN010000152.1:0-14622 GCA_037968955.1 Rheinheimera sp.
GTCAAGAACAACGTTTAGAGAAAAACATTAAAACCATAAAGTGGTGAAATAAACCACTTTTTGGCGTCACTGACATTCTGGTACTTTTGCCAATGCCGCAAGCATAACCTCTGGCCCGCTATTTGGCAGATGTCCCACTTCACTGAGGTGACGACGCCACTGACGCGCACCTATCACCCCTTGAAAAATGCCCAGCATATGACGAGCAATATGCCAAAATCTAGCGCCTTCCGTCATTTGCAGCTCGATATAGGGCAACATCTCACGGACAACTTGGTGCGCGGTTAGTAGTGTTCTCGAGTTACCGTATATGGCAGCATCAATTTGGTTTAAAAATAACGGATTGGTATAAGCTTCTCGACCAACCATGACGCCATCTACATGCTGCAAGTGCTCTAAACATTCAGCGACTGTTTTTACACCACCATTAATTGACAGCTGCAAATGCGGAAAATCTTGTTTTAATTGATAAACGCGCGGGTAATCCAACGGCGGAATCTCTCGGTTTTCTTTTGGACTCAACCCTTTGAGCCAGGCTTTACGGGCATGAACAATAAAGTGCTCACAACCTGCCTCAGCAATAGTGCCGACAAAATCAACTAAAAATTGATAGCTGTCCTGCTCATCAATACCAATACGGCTTTTCACAGTAATTGGAATATCAACTACTTGCCGCATTTGGGCGACACAGCTCGCAACCAATTCCGGCTTCTCCATTAAGCAGGCACCAAACATTCCGTTTTGCACCCGATCAGATGGGCAGCCAACGTTAATATTGATGGCATCATAACCACGTTGTTGACACATCAATGCACTTTTAACCATCGCAACTGGGTCTGATCCACCCAGCTGCACGACCACTGGATGTTCTTCATCATTAAATGCGAGGTAATCACCTTGTCCAAAAATTAACGCACCAGTGGTCACCATTTCGGTATATAACACTGCGTGCTGGGTCAATTTACGATGAAAATAACGACAATGCTTATCGGTCCAATCCAGCATCGGGGCAATAGAAAATTTATGGTCCACAGGTCCTCCGTCAATTAGGCAATCATTTTACCCGGATCCCGAGAAACTTTCTGCGATTTTGGCTGATTTATGCCGGGCTTTTGTATGTTACACTTCGTAAGATCCTGACTAGAAAGGTACAGTTGTGTTATGTCGATCGAATCTTTAGTGCTGCGGGCAAGACTTATTTGTGAGCACAATGGTGCACGGTTTACGTCAATCCGCGAAAAAGTATTCCGGCTGTTGGCGAGCACGCAATCTGGCGTTGGTGCCTATGAACTTCTCGAACAACTTAAAAGCACTGAACCTGCGGCAAAGCCAGCAACTATTTATCGTGCGCTGGATTTTCTGACAGAACAAGGTTTTATTCATAAAATAGAATCAAGTAATGCGTTTTTGCTTTGCCATCATTTTGAACATCACCATCCTGCCCAGTTACTTATTTGCCAGGGGTGTGGGCATGTTGAGGAATTACATTCACAAGTGCTGCAGCAGGAATTCGAAAGTCTGGCAACGACCAAAGGTTTTGTGATTAAACAGCAGACCATCGAAGCTCGAGGTTTATGCCAGCATTGTGTTGAAAATAAATAATTGGGCACTAAGCAGGTTTGATTTCGACTAAAGTTCACGGGAATCTACATGAAAACTACCGGTTTGACGTGGAAACTATCTCAAAAACAAAGAGCTAGACTTGTTTATTCTAAAAAATCTGCCTAACCTTAGGGACATAGTCAGTCAATCCAACGCTATTTTATTCAATGGGTCTATTAAATGAATGTTGAGTACGTAAATCCATTTCTATCATCTTTGGTGAATGTGTTAAGTACCATGGCAAATACGCAAATAGTGCCGGGACAACCAAGGATCAAAAAGGATGAAGTAGCGCGTGGCGACGTGTCAGGATTGATCGGTATGATCGGCCCTCAGACAAAAGGTTCGTTTTCCGTTACTTTTGAAGAGTCGTTAGCCCTTGAAATCATGTTTCGAATGCTGGGTGAGCGCCCAAAATCGATTAATGAAGAAGTGACCGATATGGTAGGTGAAATTACCAATATGGTCACCGGTGGCGCTAAACGGATCCTCGGCGAAAAAGGTTATGAATTTAGTATGGCAACACCGGTTGTTGTGTCAGGTAAAGCGCACACTATTACTCACAAATGTGATGGTCCGAAAATTCTAATGCCATTTGATTCAGATTTTGGCAAAGTACATATTGAAGTCAGCTTTGATAATCAAAAGTAGATTCACACAGCATAAAAAAACCGGCTAGAAGCCGGTTTCTTGTCTTTTAGTCTCGAACATATCGCATTTGCACGCGACTGGTAATATTACACAGCAACTCATACGGTATCGTTTGCACCGAAGCGGCAATCTCTTCTACCGCCAACGCCTCTCCCCACAACACTACCTGATCGCCAATCTGCACGTCAGCAGATCCAATATTGACCATGGTCATATCCATCGACACCCGACCGACAATCGGATAGCGCTCACCATTGATTAGAACCGGGGTACCACTTGGTGCGTTACGAGGATAACCGTCGCCATAACCGATAGCCACCACCGCCAGATGAGTATCCTCTGGCGCAGTCCAACTTGCCCCATACCCAACTTTGTCACCTTTTTTAACTTTACGCTCGGCAATAACAGAGCTGCTGAATGTCATCACCGGCCGCAAACAATGATCAGAAGAACGCCCGTCCACCATTGGCGACACGCCATATAAAGCTAATCCCGGGCGGATCCAATCGCCATGACTAAGAGGCCATGCCAGTACACCCGCTGAATTAGCGATCGATAACTCCCCAGCAAGGTCTTGCGTTAAGTGCTTAAATAACGCTAATTGTGTGATTGTAGAGTCGTTATCAATCTCATCAGCACAAGCAAAGTGAGTCATAAGCCGCAGTGGCTTTAGTACATTCGAACTTGCCATCAGCCGCTGATAAACATCGGTAACTTGCTCTGGGTAAATGCCTAATCGATGCATACCACTGTCTATTTTTAGCCAAACATGGATCGGTGCATCAAGCTGGGCTTCAAATAGAGCGTCAACCTGGGACAAGTGATGAACGACAACTTGTAAGTTCGATGCCACAATCTGCGGTAATTCATCCGGATGGAAAAATCCTTCGAGCAGCACAATCGGTTTCACAATACCACCAGCGCGCAACAACAAAGCTTCATCAATCCTTGCCACGCCGAAGGCACCAGCAATTTTCAGCTGTTCTGCGACAGCCAATAAGCCATGGCCATAGGCATTGGCTTTTAATACGGCGAGAACCTTGCTTTGTGGTGCCATTTTTTGTAAACGGTCAAAATTATGATGCAACGCATCAATATTAATTTGCGCGATAGGACGACGGCTCATTAATATTCATCCTCAAATCTTGTGGCGCCAGCATAATTATCAAATCGTGAATAACGGCCGTGAAATGTTAGCCGCACACGACCAATTGGCCCATTCCGCTGCTTACCAATAATGACTTCTGCAGTGCCTTTATCAGCGCTGTCTTCGTGATACACCTCATCACGGTAGATAAACATAATTAAGTCAGCGTCCTGCTCGATAGAGCCCGATTCACGTAAATCCGAGTTGACCGGTCTTTTATCGGCACGTTGCTCTAGCGAGCGGTTTAGCTGTGATAAAGCGACCACTGGCACTTTTAACTCTTTCGCCAATGCTTTTAATGATCTGGAAATTTCGGCAATTTCTAAAGTTCGGTTTTCCGAAAGGCCTGGCACGGTCATGAGCTGCAGATAGTCAATCATAATCATCGACAAACCGCCATGCTCACGCGCAATACGCCGTGCTCTGGAGCGTACTTCGGTCGGCGTCAGACCGGACGCATCGTCGATGTACATTTTGCCTTTGCTATTGAGCAGTTCGATAGCAGACGAAAGCCGCGCCCAGTCTTCGTCATCGAGCTGACCCGTCCGAACTTTGGTTTGATCGATGCGCCCTAAAGACGCCAACATCCGCATCATAATTTGCTCGGATGGCATTTCTAAACTGAAAATAAGTACCGGCTTATCACTGCTCATCGCCGCGTGTTCACAGAGGTTCATCGCAAAGGTTGTTTTACCCATCGACGGTCGGGCAGCAACAATAATCAGATCAGATGGCTGCAAGCCATTGGTCATTTTATCTAAATCCATATAGCCAGTTGAAACACCGGTAATACCGCCGGCACTAGGATTTCGAAAAAGCGTATCAATTTTATCGATGGTTTTGGCCAGGATACTATGGATAGCTTCCGGACCTTCGTTGGCGTTGGCACGCTGCTCAGCAATTTTAAAAACTTTAGTCTCGGCAAAGTCGAGCAATTGGGCGCTGTCACGACCTTGCGGGTCATAACCAGCATCAGCGATATCATGCGCTACCGAAATCATATCGCGCACCACAGCGCGTTCACGGACGATGTCGGCGTATGCCAGAATGTTGGCGGCACTTGGGGTATTTTTTGCAATTTCACCTAAATAAGCAAAACCGCCAATATCATCCAATTGCTGATTCCGCTCCAGCCATTCAGAGACCGTGATTAAATCAATAGGTTGATTGGCTTCGGCAATACTGGTCATCGCTTGGAAAATATATTTGTGAGAACGTAAATAAAAATCGTGCTCAACGACTTTCTCTGCTACCCGATCCCAGGCGTTGTTATCGAGCATCAGGCCACCCAGTACTGACTGCTCAGCCTCAATCGAGTGCGGTGGCATTTTTACCGCAGCCACCTGGCTGTCGTATTGATATTTATCTTTTTGATACTTATCTTTTGAAAATCGTTCTTTTGGATTTGCCATAACACCAGATTTTTGACAGTCGGTCAGCCAAAGTAGCCAACACAAAGATGTAGTTTGATTGCGCCATAGCCTAGCATTTTTCGCCCAGTAGATCAGGTAGAAAAAACGAAGTCAGGGGATTTTTTTATCGCAATAAGGATGCTGGAGAATGGTAAGGAAAAGCAGTGATCTGGTATACAAATGATACAAAGAAAGAATCAGGCACAGTGAAAATTCACTGTGCCTGACAGCAATTAAGCTTCTGCCACAACAACCAATTTGATGGTTGCTGTAACTTCAGCATGTAATTGCAAGTCGATGTCAAAAGAACCAACTTCACGCAAAGTGCCGTGTGGTAATTTAACTTCGGCTTTGGTAACCGCTACACCAGCTTCCGTGATCGCATCAGCGATATCACGAGTGCCGATAGAACCGAACAGTTTACCTTCGTCACCCGCTTTAGCAGCGATAGTAACTTCAGCCAGTTCAGCTACTTTCGCAGCACGTTCTTGCGCGGCGACCAGGTTAGCAACCAGTTTGGCTTCTAACTCAGCACGACGGACTTCGAATTTTTCTAGGTTAGCCTTGGTTGCTGGAACTGCTTTTCCTTGAGGGAATAAGAAGTTACGGGCATAACCAGATTTAACAATAACTTTGTCGCCTAAACCACCAAGGTTAGCAACTTTATCCAACAGAATGATATCCATTGTTTAATCCTCTCAGTATCGGTTGAACCAGGCTTATGCGTGTGAATCGCTGTACGGTAACAGAGCCAGGTAGCGTGCGCGTTTGATGGCGCGAGCTAATTGACGCTGATACTTAGCGCTGGTACCAGTGATACGGCTAGGAACAATTTTGCCACTTTCAGTGACATAATTTTTTAAAGTAGCGGTATCTTTGTAGTCGATCTCTTGCACGCCTTCGGCAGAGAAACGGCAGAATTTACGGCGACGGAAATAACGAGCCATGAACTTTCTCCTAACTTAATATTTCAATTCGTTGGGCATGAAGGACAAGCTTCGCTTGACCACTCGGGCTTTGATGACGGTTCAAAAAGCCTGTCACCCGAACCACACTACCCTGCATCAAATTGTGAGTTTGTCTGCACAACTCACCGGCAACGACGACCTGAAGTCTAACGTAACTGGCTCTGTTGTATCCGGCTTCCTGCTGCATCGACTTGTGTTCAAGTGACAGATACATATGCTGAATGCCGGCTGGACTTTCGCTTCGGTCAGGTTGGCGACAAATGACGCCAGTGATGACCAGGCAGTTGTCCATCAGAATTACTCGTCGTTTGCAACCTGCTCGTCAGAATCACGAGGAGCACGGTCACGACGTTCGTCACGTACCTTGGCCATTGGTGATGGCTCAGTCACGGCAGTATTAGTGCGCATGATCAGGTTACGCAGCACGGCGTCGTTGAAACGGAAGTTAGTTTCCAGTTCATCGATCACTGACTGAGGCGCTTCAACGTTCAACAGAACGTAGTGAGCTTTGTGCAGTTTCTCGATTGGGTAAGCCAATTGACGACGACCCCAGTCTTCCAAACGGTGGATAGAACCACCCGCTTCTTTAATCGCACCTGTATAACGTTCGATCATACCTGGTACTTGTTCACTCTGGTCAGGGTGAACCATAAACACGATTTCGTAATGACGCATGGTAGCTCCTTACGGTTAGTTAGCCTCGGGTGAGCTCGACCAAACTCGCATAAAGGCAAGGAACGTTAGTTGAACGGTCGAAGGGTGCGTATTCTACGGATAGCCTGGATTAAAAACAAGCAAAGATTGGATGTGACAGCAGATATCTGCAAACTTAAAAGCCATGAAAAGTGGTTAGATTTTCATGGCTTGGCTTTTTATAGCAGCGAAGACAGCTCTGGCCGCTGCAATGAAGTCCTAAATGGCTTATTTAGCCTGACGCTGGCGCACGGCTTCGTACAAGCAAATACCGGTAGCGACAGACACATTTAAGCTAGAAACCGCACCAAACATGGGGATTTTTACCAACACATCGCAGGACTCTTTAGTCAACCGACGTAAACCGTCGCCTTCAGCCCCCATTGCAAATGCCAAAGGTCCTTTTAAAGTCGCTTGAAAAATGGTGGTTTCTGTTTCACCAGCAGCGCCGACAACCCATACTCCGAGGTCTTTTAACTCGCGAATTGTTCGGGCTAAGTTGGTGACATTAATAAAAGGCACTGATTCTGCGGCGCCACACGCTACTTTACGCACCACTGCGGTTAACTTAACTGACCTATCCTTCGGTGCAATCACCGCATGCACACCGGCAGCATCGGCAGCGCGCAAAATTGCACCTAAGTTATGAGGATCGGTAATACCATCTAAAATCAGCAGAAATGGCGCACTTTCGCGCTCGACGATGCGAGCTAAATCTGATTCGTCACCGGCATCATGTAAACGTGCTTTGGCAACAACGCCCTGATGCTGGGCACCATTGACTTTATCATCCAACGATTTTCGATTGCAAAACTGTACCGACACGCCTGACTTACGCGCCAATTGGATCACCGGTTGCATCCGCTGATCTTCTCGATCTTTAAGCACAAACAATTCCAGTACATCTTCTGGCGCTCTTTCCATAAAAGCGCTAACGGCGTGGATCCCAAAAACGTAATCTGTGCTCATAACTTATTCCTGCGAAGGCGGCAGCAAAAGCTGCGACAAAAGTAAAAAACAAACGCCTGGAAAGCCAGGCGTTGATATTAAGTGCGCTTAGTGTAGCAAATTCACAACAACGCTGTCATAGCGCATCATAACCAGCGATGGTTAGCGTTCGGTTATTTGCGCTTGCGCGGTGCTTTTGGTTTAGCTGTACCGGCCTTAGCTGCAGGTTTAGCGCCCGGTTTTGTTTTAGAACCACCGCGCCCTGCTTTGGTTTTCCCTGGCCGCGCTGTTGGATCGGCGATGGCCTTACCTTTTTTATGACTCAAGTTTTTTGCAGGCTGCCCCGCGGAAGCTTTGTCCGTGCTTTTGCCTGGCGTTGATACTGTGCGCTTGCCTACATTTCTTGTGGCACCGACCACTCCTAAATCTATCTTACGAGCTTCCAGATTAACGGCTAACACTTTGACTTCAATCAAGTCCCCCATCCGGTAACTTTGGTTGCTTTGTTGACCAAGCAACACCTGGCGCTCTGCATCAAAATGGTAATAGTCATTCGACAGTGAAGTGACATGAACCAGACCTTCGATGTACAAATCAGTCAGCCGCACAAACAAACCAAAATTGGTAACGGTCGACACAACGCCTTGAAACTCAGCGCCAATATGATCTTGCATATACTCACATTTCAGCCAATCAGAGACTTCGCGCGTTGCATCGTCAGCACGGCGTTCGGTCATTGAGCACTGTTCACCCAACGGCACCATTTGCTCTGGCGAATAAGAGCGCTCACCTGTTGTTTGTTCACCTTGTTTTTTCAACAACGACTTAATAACCCGATGCAGCAGCAAATCCGGATAACGCCGGATTGGCGAGGTGAAATGCGAGTAGGCTTCAAGTGCCAGGCCAAAGTGGCCTAGATTCTCAGGCTGATACACCGCTTGTTTCATCGAGCGCAGCATCGTTGTTTCGATCAATTCTTTATCTGGTCGGTCTTGCAACTTCTGCAACACGTTCATTAAATCAAGCGGTGTTGGTTCAATCGGTAAGTCAGCACTGATGCCAAGTTCTGCTAAGAATCGTTTGAAGTTGGCAAAGCGGTCGGAATCGGGTTGTTCATGTACCCGATAGAGCGCAGCAGCTTCAGCCTTCTCAACGAGCTGTGCGGATGCCACGTTGGCTAAAATCATACATTCTTCGATGATCTTATGTGCTTCGTTGCGATGCACTGGAACTATCTGCTCAATTTTACGATGACTATTAAAAATAAACCGTGTTTCGACAGTTTCAAATTCGATAGCGCCGCGAACCGCCCGTACTTTAGACATTTGTTTGTATAAAGAATACAGGTGATCAATATTGGTCAGGTTTCCTTCGTATTGCTGACGCAGTTCCGGATCGCCTTGTAAAATTGCATGCACCTTGTTGTACGTTAGGCGCGCTTTCGAATGCATCACCGCTTCATAAAACTTTGCACTACCCAACTTACCTTGCGCGCTGATATGCATTTCAGCGACAAAACATAGCCGGTCGGTATGCGGATTTAACGAGCAAAGACCATTTGATAAAACTTCGGGTAGCATCGGCAACACATGGTCAGGAAAATAAACCGAGTTGCCCCGATCTAATGCTTCTCTATCCAAAGGAGTATCTGGCAGGACGTATGCCGTCACGTCAGCAATCGCCACCCACAGGTGCCAACCACCATCGTTTTTGCGCTCACAGTACACGGCATCGTCAAAATCTCGGGCGTCTTCACCATCAATGGTAATTAAACCCAATTGCGTTAAATCAACACGGCCAACTTTGGCGGCCTCTGGCACTTCAGTGCCATAACCGGCGACTTGCTTTTCGACGGCTTCAGAAAACTGGTGAGGCAGTTGATGATTGCGGATCGCAACTTCAATTTCCATCCCTGGCGCCATATGGTCACCAAGCACTTCAATCACTTTACCGACCGCATTAACCCGTTTAAACGGACGTTGTGTGACTTCAGTCAGCACTATTTGACCATGGCGGGCAGCGCCCTCTTGACCGACAGGGATCACAATGTCTTGCGTGATCCTCGGATCTTCGGGCACGACAACGGCCAAAGCAAAATCTTTAAAATAGCGGCCGACAATAGGTTCAGTGCGCGGTGTTAACACCCGCACGATACGCGCTTCAACTTTGTCTTTGCCTTTAATTTCACCGGCGCTTGCCAGAACTACATCGCCAGGTAACAGGCGCTGCATGTCGAAATTTTGGATATACCAATCCGGTCCGCCCTGCTCCAGCTTTAAAAAGCCAAAACCGTCCCGATGGCCAATAACCGTGCCTTTGACCAAATCTAAATCATCCACCACACCATAACGTTTGGTTTTGGTGAACAACAACTGGCCATCACGTTCCATTGCTCGTAAACGTTTTTTTAATGCAAAAAGAGGCTCGTCGCCTTCCAGCTTTAATTCAGTCGCCAATTCTTCAAAATAGGCAGGTTGCTGGCGCTGTTTGATATGCTCGAGGATAAATTCGCGGCTGGGGATAGGGTTTTCATATTTCTCTTGCTCACGCGCAAGATGCGGATCTTTGATCGTCATGGATTCTCTTCATTACTAAAACTTCGGCAAGTGTAACAGTCTGCCGCCGTTTTTTCACTGCCACTGCTGATTTTATCAGCAAATCCATGATGAATATTTGCTTACAGCTGCTTTTTAGCCCTTACCAGAACTGGCTCTGGCATTCTAGTGGCAAGTTTTTGCAGTGCCGACAGGATCCGCTGATGTAAGTTTTTATCGGCGGTCACTGAATGATGTAACCAGCGATAGACTGTTTCATAATCGACTGGACTACCATGGCCACTAAGTAACAATTCAGCGAGCCTGATTTGCGCGTTAATGTTGCCCATAGCACCTGCTTCATGCAGGTAATATTGGGCTTTGACTAAATCTTTTTGTACAAATTTACCTTGTTGGTAATATCGACCAATTTGTTCCAAAGCTTCAGGCAAGCCTTGCCGTGCAGCTTCATCGATGAGATCCCAGCCACGCTCAACATTCACTGGAACACAGACGCCATATGCCAACATATCGCCGTATAAAAATTGATATGAAGGCAATTTCATAATATCAGCACGGGCTTCGATATCTTTGACCAGCTGACAATCATCCGCTTTAACCCGTTTTAAATGCATATTTTGCCGGATCAACGCTAACAGCTCATCCTGCGTATATAGCTGCACTACTTGCAATTGCTCTGTGGTTACCTGCGCTGACAACTGCAGCGGGAGCCAGCTAAGCATCAGGCAGCAAAAGAAAACTTTATTCATGTCTACTCACCAGAAAATTGACGCTACTAAGCGTAAAATATCTTTATACAATATTCTTGCCAAGACCGATGCATGGTGTTGCAACAAATTGCAAGACCATGCGCTTAACAGCTGTAAAACACAAAAACCACCGTAATTAGTGAATTTGGTAGAGCTGGCTGATGATTTCATCAAATGCAGCATTCCTCTGACCTGATTGGGCTATTTACTGCAAAAAAAAACGCTGCACCAGGCAGCGTTTTTTATTAAGCTCATCGTGATTAAGCGAATGGATGCAACAACACAATCGTTTGTACACGGTCTGGACCTGTTGAAACGATATCAATAGGCACACCAGTCACTTCTTCTATACGTTTAATATAGTTCAGTGCGTTTTGTGGTAAACCAGCTAAGGTTTGCACGCCAAAAGTCGACTCTGACCAACCTGGCATAGTTTCATAAACTGGCGATACCAGCTCATAACCCTCTGCAGCCAACGGCGGAATATCCGTCACTGTGCCATCAGGTTGACGATAGCCAACGCAAATTTTAACTTCACTCAGGCCGTCCATGACATCTAATTTAGTCAAACAGAAGCCAGAAATACTATTCAATTGCACAGCTCGACGAACGGCAACCGCATCAAACCAGCCACAACGACGTTTACGTCCGGTCGTTGCACCGAACTCGTGGCCTTTGACACCTAAATGTTCACCGACTTCACAATCAAGTTCAGTTGGGAATGGACCAGAGCCAACCCTTGTGGTGTAAGCTTTGACGATGCCCAGCACGTAGTCGATATACCGCGGACCAAACCCGGCACCAGTGGCAACGCCACCAGCAGTGGTATTGGATGACGTCACATAAGGATAAGTACCATGATCGATATCAAGAAGAGTGCCCTGAGCACCTTCAAACATGATTTCCTGACCCGCTTTGCGAGCTTTGTCCAGTAAATCAGTGACATCCACTACCATCGATTTCAGCGTATCTGCCATCGACAACGCATTGTCTAAAGTCGTCTGATAATCAATCGGGTCGAGTTTGTAGTACTGCGTCAACGTAAAGTTATGCAGTTCCATCAGCACTTTTAGCTTTTCAGCAAATAAAGACGGATTAAACAAATCACCGATGCGCAGACCTCGACGGGCTACTTTATCTTCATAAGCAGGTCCGATACCACGACCCGTCGTACCAATTTTTTTATCGCCACGGGCAGTTTCGCGGGCCACGTCCAATGCAACGTGGAATGGGAGGATCAGGGGACAAGCTTCGCTGACCAGTAACCGTTCTTTAACCGGGACACCACGCTCTTCGAGCATAGTCATCTCTTTTAAAAAGGCTTCCGGTGACAGCACCACGCCATTTCCAATCACACACTTAACGTTCGCACGTAAAATGCCTGATGGAATTAAGTGCAGGACGGTTTTTTCACCATCGATCACCAGAGTATGGCCCGCGTTATGGCCTCCTTGGTAACGCACTACATAGCTCGCTTTGTCGGTTAATAAATCGACGATTTTACCTTTTCCTTCGTCACCCCATTGGGTGCCGAGCACAACAACGTTTTTGGCCATGATTCCTACAGCATGGAAAAAAATTAGGCCGAGATTCTACCAAAATAAACTGCAAAGTTCAGCCGCAAGGGCAAAAAAAAACCAACTGATAGTTCAGCTGGTTGAATTTATTCGTATTTATTTGATTAAATAACGTTAGAAGACGTCTGGATTTCTAAATTTTCAGGCCAAAAATAGATAAATGAACAACGCCGTCACACAAAGCACACCGCCAACCTGCCGCAGACTACCCACAGGCTCGGCACTGAGGCGCCGCAAGTAAGCTTGCCACTGATTTGGAAACAATAATGGCCCAATCCCCTCAAGCAGCAACACGAATGCCAGGCTGGCCCAGAATAACTCCATACCCATTATTCTTGTTGCAGTTGAAGACAGGACAAATCGAAATCAGCCGCTTCTTGATAAGGTGCAAAACCAAAACGCAATCTATCGCCTCGATAATCGGTATGAATTTTATGGCGTTTCAAATAGCCGGCCAATTCTGAAACGTGCTCTGCTGATGGCAATCTGAATGTCAAGAAATGGCCGTGTTGCTGTAAGTCCTGCTGCAATAACGCAGCGCGATTGAGCAGTGGATGCTGCTGAGCGTCCAGTTCAAGCAAAAATGACTGCTGTAAAGTCTGGACATGCTGATGAACGGCAGCAACAGTTATTTGATGTTGTTGATATAAATCCAACACGGCTTCAAGTCGGTACAACGCGGTATAATCCATCGTCGCGCCGGCAAATTGATAACCGTCTTGACTATACTGCACCTCCGCAGCTTTGGTTTGTGCTAACGTGCCAAACTCCGCGAACCATCCAGTATAAAGTGGCCGAAAATTGTTATTTTCCGGAACCACCATAAAACAGCACCCTTCGCCGCCTTGCGCATATTTGTAGGAGCCAGCGAGGTAAAAAATCTTCCCCTCTAGGCCCGATAAATCTGTCGGCAGCGCCATAAAGCCATGATAACCGTCGATGGCAATAATGGTATCTGTGACTTGCCTTATCGAATTTACAAATTTCGTTAAATCTGTAATTGCTACCCCAGAATTAAAAAACACTTGGCTACAAAAGACTAAATCAGGCTGCAGATTTTCCGCTGCTGCGACAAAACGTCGCTCAAAGGTCGCGAAGGGCTCTACCGGAACTTGCACAACTTCAAGATTGGGTAGCTCAGCCAATCGTTTGATTTGCCGACTAAAGCTATGAAACTCACTATCCGTAGCCAAAATCTTCAACGGCTGCTGCCAATCAAAACAACTGACAAGTCGAAATAGCAGCTCGTGAGTGTTGGGCGCAAACACAATTTGTTGTGGCATTTGCAGGTGTAATAGGTTTGCAATCTGCCGTTGCACTTTTGGCACCTTTTCGCCAAATACAAAATCCCACTTGTCATCGACCAGCCGAGCACTGTCATCCCAATAAGCTAACGCCGCATCCCGCGTAACGTCAGGCCAATAGTGATGCGAGTGACAAGCGAAGTGCTGTACGCCAAGGTTTGCTTGTAAAAAGCGCTGATAGAACAATTTGTAATTCATTGTCTGCAACTCCACTGAAAAAAAAGGCGCCCAAGGCGCCTTTTTTAGCATGAATAACTTTACCGTTTAACAGGCGATTTCATGTATTGGAAGAATTCACTGTCAGGCTGCACCACTAAAATATCATCTTTGCTGTTAAAGCTACGGTTGTATGCTTCTAGGCTTCTGACAAAGCTGAAAAATTCAGCATTTTTATTGTATGCTTCAGCATAGACCTTTGCCGCTAATGCATCACCTTCACCACGTACAGTACGAGAGTTTCTCTCTGCTTCTGCCACCATTACGGTAACTTTTGCATCGACATCAGCACGAATAATCTCAGCTTGCTCCATACCACGAGCTCGATGCTCCTTCGCAACCGCATTTCGCTCAGCACGCATCCGCTGGAAAATATTGTTACTAATTTCATCTGGCAGGTTTATTTTCTTTACCCGCACATCGAGGATTTCAATACCAATTTCTTCAGCGCCTTTACCGGCTTGAGCCAAAGCGCCAACCATCAACTCGGCCCGCTCACCCGACACAATCTGTTGAATAGTGCGGGTACCAAATTCAGTCCGTAAACCGTTATTGATATATTGTTTTAATAAAGTTTCAGCGCGTTCAGTCCGACCTGTAGTTGACAGAAAATACTTACCAAAATCTTTAATCCGCCATTTGACATAGCTATCGACTAATAAATCTTTTTTCTCTGCGGTTACAAAACGATCGGCAGGATCATCCAAAGTTTGAACTTTGGCATCTAAGATCCGAACATTCTCAATCATCGGTAATTTAAAATGCAGGCCGGGTTCAAACACCACCACACTACCGGCAGC
>JBBKWN010000153.1:0-37005 GCA_037968955.1 Rheinheimera sp.
TTCTTGCAATAGCTGTTCGAACTGGTCGATGACCAAAAGCACTGGGGGAGATTTGTCGGTCGCTGCGACCCGCTCTTGCTGCTTGCGCAAGAAATGCGGCCAGCGAGCGGGATCGGCAATTAATTGCTCGGCGTGCACATTAAACAGCCAGTTGTCAGTGAGCAGCTTCATCTCTTCGAGGGCGGCAAATAATTGCGGGAAAATCGCACTCTCGCGCCCGGATTGAGGGGTGATGATCCGAACATCGCGAACTTTGAGCCCGGCCAGGCCCTCAGCTCGGGTAAGAAAGGGGATCAAGCCTGCACGCAACAACGACGATTTACCGCTGCCACTTTTACCAATCAGCAATAAAAAAGGGAAATGCTCAGCTAAACCGAAATTGATTTTGTGGACCACTTCAGCAATCGCCTTATTACGGCCGAAAAAAATTGAAGAGTGTTGGGGTTGAAAGCTTTGTAAGCCCAGATAGGGAGAGCCTTGGGTCCAATTTTCCAGCGGCTTGGCGGTGGCCCACCGATGGCGCTCATCTTGATATTGTACTTTGGCGATGACTCGGTAACCGCGGCGCTGCACGGTTTCAATGTAGCTGGGCTGCTTGGGGTTATCGCCGAGTTTTTTCCGGAGCATAGCAATGCATTTTTGTACCGGCGCATCGCCATAGAAGGTGCCGCGCCAAAACTCAATCAGCAACTGTTCGGTGCTGATCACCTGATCCGAATGCTCGGCCAAGTAAGCCAGCACATTCATCATCTTCGGTTCAATATGAACCGTTTCCTCCAGACGTTTGAGGGTGTTGGAAGCGGCGTATACTTCCCAATCCCCTAATTGAAAGCTTTGGCTCATAGGCGTTATAAATTCCTGTTCCCTGGTCAGCGGTTGCTGTGCGGAGGGCGCATGTCGGCCATCCCTGATCCAAAATAGTCGCGTGAGTAACGACTATCTCGCAACGTTGAAGCATAGTCTTTATAACGCAAGATCGGCACTTTTAAATAATTGCGGGTTGCCGACCGCCGTTTGTTCTCGGTTGTATTTCGTGCTTATCGACACTTATCGACACTTATAGACATTTATGGGGCCTTATCGGTGCTTGTGGGCGCTGATCTGCATAAGCAATAGTTCCGCTACTACAGCGCTACTAAACCGCTCCTATCGATTGGCTAAGGCTTCATAACCCTGTTCCATTTTTAATTGAATACCTAATGTCTTGAAGCGAGCAAGCTGCTGTGGATCGCCAATAAAATCTTGAAAGCCAATCGATTGGCCATCGCCCGTCCACGTAATAGCAGAATATTCCCAGCTTTTGACCGGCAAAGCATAATGACGTTTTTTATCGACAGAGAAAATACGCGGGCGTTGGACGTCACTTTTGTGCGAAATATATAACAACCAGCGACCATCGGCCGACCATTGTGGCGAGAACTCTATGTTATGCCCTTGTGCTAAACCAAGTTCTAGTAGACGCACCGCACCTTGGTTCCTGCTATATAACCAAAGCTCTTTGCCATTGTGTTTAAAGACCACATATTGCGCATCCTCCGAGCTTGCCACTTCGGCAATTTGACCGAGGCGGGGCATCAGGCTGGCGAGTTCTTGATTCAGACCTTCACAAAGATGAGAGCTGCGCTGATTAACCTGGCTCTGCGCCAAGGAACAGTCCGCCGGCTTATTGGTCGCATTGGCATGGCACAGCAGTGGTAAAGATAACCATAGGGCAATCGCGAGTTTAAACTGGTTCATCGATTAAATCCTTCTAAGTTGGGTACATCCTAAGTAAGGCGCAGCCGTCCAAAGTGGGCTGCGGTAATGGGTTGCCATCATGGGCTGCCATCATCGGCTGCAGTAACGGGCTGCCGTAACGGGCGGCGCAGTCACAGCGCCAACTAACCTCAGCAACCGCTAGCAGCAGTATCAAATACCTTGCGCACAAAGACCTTACGAAAAGCTAACGGTGTGGTTGCTGTTCCCTGAAGTGGCGCTTACGAAGGGGTAATTAGGGAGGATCGGCTTTGGCTGATGCCGACAACAGGTGTCGGTGGTTTCGGCGTGGGGATGGGGTGATTACTTTGTGGTTACGTTGTGGTTACGTTGTGAATGTGGTGGGCTGATAGTCTTTCAGTGGAGTTTCGATGATGCTGTTGTACGAATCTTCAAGGCAACGAAGTTGATTGACGGCCACTTTTTTACTGCCCACCAAAAGATTGATGAGCAGTAAAAAATGTATCAGCTATGGGGTTCGACGATACTACGACTCTGGATAGTTGCCACTGGCTGGTTTAGTCAGATTAACCCACGAAAACAGCATGACCACAGTACAACATCACCACAGTGCAACATCACCAATAAAGTCCACGCTACTGCATTGAGCTAACAGTAAACTTCGTATCTTCATTGCGTAACAAGTACAAGGCAAAACACGCTGCCCACATTGGCCATGCGGCAAAGAACAACAAGTTGTTAAATGCATCAAAATATTGCTTAAAAGCCGATAACGTTGATGCCCCATGTAATAGAAAAATCACGCCGTAAGTGAAGCGCTTTTTAATGCCCATCACAAAAGCGAACACAAGTAATAACTGTAAGCCACCTAACAGGTAGGCGCTCATTTCACTCATGCCGCTGATGCCATAAAATTTTTCGAAAATTTTCATACTGTGCCCGGGATTGACGAATTTATCTAATGTCCATACCAGCATCACCACGAACACGCTGAGTCGTAAAAAAAGTAATGACCACTGCATTTTGCGCTGGGTCTGATTGTTCACTGTTGCTTGCATTTAAATTCCTTAAAAAAATATCAAAATTACATTTTCGAGCGCCGGTAGTCCGACAAAGATGTTAAATGGACGATGGCTGACAAATCATCAGCCGCTAAATGACCGTGTCAAAGGCAACTCTATTGCAACTGCGGTTATGCCATTTCGATCTAAAGCACTAAAAATGGGCATAACAAAATTGAAATGAACTTGGCGCTCGTCCGGTCTGTTATCACAAGTTCATTACCATAGAAGCCATTATGCCTATTCAGCGTTATCCAAACCGTTCACTGACGGAGCTATCCGTTAGCCTCGCCTTGTATTCTTCATTTTCGATGGCAGCAGCAGACAGCAGCCCGATCGAAGTCATTCAGGTGACCGATAAAGCAGAAAATTATCATCGAATGTCACCTAAAAATGCCAAGATCAACGGTCTGTTCGGTGATGACATCGCATTAAAAGATATTGCCCGCTCGGTGACACCCATCACTGCTGAAATGATTAAACAGCTTGATATCAGTGACTTATCTGACATTCAAAAAGTCAGCCCGAATAGTTATTCCGCCAGTGGGTTTGGCGCATCTAGCCTGCCCACTATTCGTGGCCAATTAGGCGAGTTATATCAAGACGGTGTCCGTCGCCAAGCTGGCAATAATGGCTTTGGCGTGCCGATGTCATTTAACGCGATTGAACAAATTGATGTGGTTAAAGGCGCGCCACCGGTGTTATTGGGCACCAGCCAACGAAACGGTGGTTTTGTGAACTTACATTCTAAAGTCGCGCCCACTGACGAGCAATTTACTCAGCTGACGTTATCAGGTGGCAGTTGGGATCATTACCGTGCTCAAATAGATGTTGGCAGCGACATTGTTGCCAAAAAAAGTGGTGTTCGTTTCAGTGCCGAGCACATCGACAATGGCAGCTTTTATGATTACTCCGGTTTTCAAAGCGACAGTATTTTTGCGGCATTGAGATTGCTGCCCGATGCGCTCAGCACTTGGGATCTGAACGTCGAATATTATGACGTTAAATTTACCGATAACGCCGGCATCAACCGCCCGACACAAGCGTTAATCGACAGCGGGTTATATATTACCGGGCAGGGGCGGCAACCCAACGGCAGTACCATTGCTGGTGCGAATGCGATTGTGTCACCAACAGCTGTAGTGAAGATTGCTCGCAGCCAAGTGTTAACCGACCCAGATAACCGCAATAACGCGCAAACCTTTTTACTTCACAGTACTTATCAGCGTGAACTAAACGATAAAACGACCTTTAAAAACATTAGCTATTACCAGCATTTACAGCGGGAAGAAATTGCTCAAAACAGTTTTGTGGAAATTATCGATGGCGCCGATACCGCCCAAAACCGTATTGAACTCGCCTATCAATGGCATGACTCACAAAGCACCATTGCTGCTGCCGATATTCGTTATAACAAGGTATTAGGTTATAGCCAATTTACCACCGAAGCGGACTTACCGATTGATTTAACCGGCCCGATTGAAAACCGCCGTATTGCGCTTAACGCTTCGCAACAAGCGCGCTTAGTCGAACTTCGTGCCGGAGTGTTTGTGTCACCCGGCGCGCAATACGATACCAATGGCGATGGCAGCGGTGATTTTTCATTATCAGACACCACAGACTCAAGCAGTTGGCAAACCGGTTTAGCCATGCTACATCACAGTCAGTGGACAGATAAGTTCGCCACCAGCTTAGGTTATCGTGCCGATTTTTATGATGTGAAAGCGCGGGATGCCATTGCGCCAACAGGACAAGTTGCTGCCCACGATGCAATCAATGAAATGCTTGAATCTGGCCAAATCAGTTTGAGTTATCGCATTAATGACGACATCACCAGCTATGCCAGCGCCAGTTATAACGAAGCAACCTCAAACAGCATGGCGGGCGGCACCACATTAGGCGCGAATAACCAAATTAGCCGCCAAAACTTTGCCACTGAAAATACTCTCACCGAAATTGGCGTTAAATATGCGCCCATCGCCAGTGCTTGGTATGTCGATATGGCGGTTTTTGATCAAAAACGCAGTTTGCGCAATCGCGATGGCAGCAACACCGGCATTCGCACCAAAGGTTTTGAAACCCAAGCTTTTTATGATGCGGCTGCGTTTTGGCTAAGCGCGGGCTACAGCTATTTAGATGCGCGTTATGATAACTCGGCCAGTAGCCAAGATACGGTGCAAGTGGCTGATGCTTTCGATAATTCGCGCCCAGACCTGATTCAGGGGACAGGAATTGGTGCCCCCAATTTCGCTTCATTTGCACCGTCCAAGCGCCGTGTTCCAGGGTTGCCAGAACAAACCTTGACCATCAATGGCGGCTTTGCCATGACTGAGCAGTGGCACGTGGGGGCTTCGGCTCTTTACACTAAAAGTTATCCATTGGACTATTTAGCAACGGTGTCTATTCGCGACCAATACCGGCTTAACATGAACACGCGTTACGACTTTACCGAGCAAACCAGCTTAAGGCTGGACGTCAATAACATCACCAATCAAAAGAACTGGCGCCCGGTATTTGAAGGCGGTTATTTCGGTTCAACTTTGGTGTTCCCTGAACTGCCCATTCATGCCAGTCTGACCTTACGGCATTCATTTTAAGGCTCTCGATGATGTTGAAAAAAATTGCGTTATTACTGCTTGCTGCATCCTTAGTTGGCTTGTTTTTCCACTTTGACTTGCATCAATTATTAACCTTAGCGGGCTTAAAAGGTTCGATGAATGACTTTAGTCAATTACGAGAAGCCTCACCGTTGTTGGTTATTGGCGGGTTCTTTTTATTGTATGTCACCGTGACCGCCTTATCGTTGCCCGGCGCTGCTATTCTCACCCTCGGTGCGGGTGGTTTATTTGGCCTTGTCGAAGGGCTGTTTATCGTTTCGTTTGCTTCGAGTATTGGGGCTTTGCTGGCATTTCTAGTCTCACGTTATTTATTGCGTGATTTTATCAAACAGCGTTTTCCAGAGCGGTTAGCGGCGATTGATGCTGGCATTGAAAAAGAAGGTGGCTTTTACCTCTTTACCTTAAGGTTGGTGCCCATCTTCCCGTTCTTTTTAATCAACATGCTGATGGGGGTGACCGCCTTTAAATCTTGGACTTTTTACTGGGTCAGTCAAGTTGGTATGTTGTTGGGCACCTTTGTCTACGTCAATGCCGGCACTCAGCTGGCACAAATTGACAGCTTATCGAATATTTTGTCTTTTAACCTTATTCTGTCATTCGCGCTGCTTGGTTTATTTCCACTGTTGGCGAAGGCCATCGTCACCATGGTTAAAAAACGTCGTGTGTATCGCAACTGGACTAAGCCTGCCAAATTTGACTGCAACATGATCGTGATTGGCGCAGGCGCCGGTGGCTTAGTCACCAGTTATATTGCTGCCGCAGTCAAAGCAAAAGTCACGTTAATTGAAGCCGGTGAAATGGGCGGCGATTGCTTAAACTATGGCTGCGTGCCAAGTAAAGCCATTATTAAAAGCGCTAAAATTGCTCAGCAAATAACAAACGCCCATCATTACGGCTTAGAAGACAGCACCCCTGAGTTTTCATTTAAAAAAGTGATGGCCCGCGTACAGCAAGTAGTGGCCGATATTGCGCCGCACGACAGCGTAGAGCGTTATACCAAGTTAGGGGTTGATGTCATCAAAGGCTACGCAAAATTAGTCGACCCATGGACCGTTGAAATTAGTCACCCAGACGGGAACACCAGCCGCTTAACGGCACGCAGCATTGTCATCGCTACCGGTGCGCGCCCGTTTGTGCCACCGTTACCGGGCATCGAAGAGGTGGGTTATGTCACTAGTGATACCCTGTGGCACGAATTTTCGAAACTCGATACTGCACCACAAAAATTAGTGGTGCTCGGCGGCGGTCCAATTGGCTCAGAACTGGCACAAAGTTTTGCCCGTTTAGGCTCCAAAGTGACGCAAGTGGAAATGGCGGAGCGCATCATGATCAAAGAAGATCTTGAAGTGTCTGAATTTGCCACCCAAGCTTTGCAAAAAAGTGGTGTGAATATTTTAACCTCACACCAAGCGCTGCGCTGCGAACTGCGCGATGGTAAAAAATACCTGATTGTGCAGCATCAACAGCAAGAATTAGCGTTAGAGTACGACCAGTTGTTATGCGCCGTCGGTCGTAGTGCCCGCTTAAGCGGTTACGGCTTAGAAGAGCTTGGCATTGAAACCAACCGTACTATTGTCACCAATGAATACTTAGAAACCTTATACCCAAATATCTATGCGGCCGGTGACATAGTTGGGCCTTATCAGTTTACGCACGTGGCAGCCCACCAAGGCTGGTATGCGGCAGTTAATGGCCTGTTTGGTCATTTGAAAAAATTCAAAGTCGATTACCGCGTTATTCCATGGACCACCTTTATCGATCCAGAAGTCGCTCGGGTGGGTATTAATGAATACGAAGCCCAGCAGCAAGGAATTGCTTTTGAAGTGACGCGCTTTGATTTTGCTGAGCTTGATCGCGCCATTACCGACAGTGCTACCGAAGGTTTTATTAAAGTGATTACCGCAAAAGGTAAAGATAAAATCTTAGGGGTGACGGTGGTGTCTGAACACGCGGGTGATTTAATTGCTGAATTTGTATTGGCAATGAAACACGGCTTAGGGCTGAACAAAATTTTAGGCACTATTCACAGTTACCCAACATGGGCCGAAGGCAACAAGTACGCTGCGGGTGAATGGAAACGTAACCATGCACCAACCACTGTATTGCGCTATGTAGAGAAATACCACACTTGGCGTCGCGGCTAACTAGGTTTTAGGTGTGTAAAGTAGGTGTCTGATCATGAAAAAATTAACCCGATACACTCAGCCGTTCGCTTTGGTGTGCAGCTTGCTGCTAAACATACTGGTAAGTGGCTTTGTTATGGCAACGGTCAATACCGATGTAAATAACCAAGCTCATGCAAACAAGCAAGTTCGTGCAAACAAGCAAGTGAGCAAAAGCCAAGCGATAGGATTGCATCAGGACTGGAATACTTTACTTAGCCACCACGTAACACCGATAAACCAAGGTCACAGTAGCGCGGTAGATTATGCCGCGATACAACAACAGCGAGCGACATTAGCCAGCTATCTCAAACAATTAAGTCAAATAACCCAAGCAGAGTTTGCTGCTTGGGACAATGCATCGCAATTAGCCTTTTTAATCAATGCTTACAACGCATGGACAGTTGAGCTTATCTTAACCAAATACCCTGATATTGATTCCATCAAAGAATTAGGCGGGTTATTTAGCTCAGCTTGGGACAAAAGTTTTATTTCATTACTCGGTAAAACGCTCAGCCTCAATGATATTGAGCACACACTCATTCGGGGTCGCGAAGGTTACAACGACCCAAGAATTCACTTTGCGCTAAACTGTGCCAGCATTGGCTGCCCAGCGCTGCGTGAAGAAGCCTACACTGGCGCCATGCTTGAGCAACAACTTGCTCAACAAACCCAGCGTTTTTTAGCTGATAGCAGCCGAAATTACGTCAAAGGTGATACCGTCTATTTGTCGGCCATTTTTAAATGGTATGGCGATGACTTTACCAAAGGATTTGCTGGCGCCAATTCTGTTGATGAGTTTTTATTGCTTTATCCTGCTGCAATAAAGCTAAATTCCAGGCAGCAAACCCAAGCCCAACAGCGGCAACTCGAGATTAAGTTTTTAACCTATGACTGGTCGTTAAATGCGGTGCACTAAATTAAAGGCTAAGTTGGCAGCTGCTTTGGGTGCTGCTGTTACAGCTACCTTTAGCGTTCGGTTAACAACAAATTTTCGCGCCAAGTTAATGTTAGCTGTAAAAACGCCTTCGCTGCGAAAGTGGCTGATTACTCTTGTTAGATTCAGCCTCGTTGCACTTGTCAGTTTTGAGGTGGCCTGGGCACAAAGTAATGAGTCTGTTGCATGGTCGGAAGTTGAAACGAGAGGTCGCTCGCAAGAGGTGTACTTTCATGCTTGGGGCGGCGATCCACAAATCAACCGCTACATTCAATGGGCGGCGAAACAAGTGCAGCAGCAGTATCAGATCAATTTACATCATGTAAAACTCACCGACACCAGCGAAGCGGTCAGCCGGGTATTAGCTGAAAAATCTGCCGATAATGACCAACAAGGCCAAGTCGATTTAGTGTGGATTAACGGTGAAAACTTTGCCGCCATGGCTAAGCATCAACTGCTGGAACCCAATTGGGCGCAGCAATTGCCCAACTTTGCTTTAACCGATCCTGACAACAACCCGGCAATGAGCCGCGACTTTGGCGTGCCGACCCAAGGTATGGAAGCGCCTTGGGGCAGGGCATCGCTGACGTTTTATTACAACAGCCTAGTGACCACATCACCGCCGCAAACTTTGCACCAATTAAGCCTCTGGGCCAAACAGCACCCAGGCCGATTTACCTATCCGAAGCCACCCGACTTTTTAGCCACCAGCTTTTTAAAATACGCCTTAATTGTGCTGAATAACACACAACCTGAAGCGATTAAAAATTTGCTGTATCAACCCGCTACCAGGCAAAGCCAAGCTTTGTTATTACCGGTATTGTGGCAATATTTAGATGAGCTCCATCCGCATTTATGGCGCAAAGGCCAACACTTTATGGCAAGCGGCATCGAGCTACGTCGCTTAATCGGCGATGGTGAACTGGCCCTCGCGTTTACCTTTTCAGCCGCGGAAATTCCGGCGGCCGTGGCACGTTTTGAATTACCAAGCAGCAGCCGCAGTTACCGTATGCAAGATGGCAGTTTGAGCAATATTCACTTTATCGCCATACCTTATAATGCCGCCCATCGCGATAGCGCTAAATTGGTGGTCAATTTTCTACTAAGCCCACAAGCGCAAGCCCACAAACAGCAAGCGAATATATGGGGTGATGCCAGCGTGCTGGCTCTCGCTAAGCTAACTGCCGAGCAACAAACTTGGTTTACCCCACCTGCGCAGTCGCACCCTAGTGCCACTATTGCTAACCAAGCCATCAGCCCAGCTTTAAGCGAGCCCGACCCAAGTTGGAGTAAGGTGATTGCAGAGCTCTGGTTACAACGTTATGGCGTGCTGCAATGAGCGTTGTCGGCAAGTTATTCAACCCTATCGTGCGCATCAGTCCATTGATGATGATGGCATTGTTACTGATCCCGGTATTGGGCGGTTTAATTGGCGTGATTCTACCGGCTTTTGGTTGGGCTCCGGCGTTAGGGCAAACCGAGTTTAGCTTGCATGGTTTTTACCAATTATGGCAAACGCCGGGTCTTGGCCAGATGGTGTTATTGAGTATCACCACCAGCTTTATCAGCACCTTGTTGGCGTTTTTAATCACCATACTCATCCTAGCGAGTTATTTTACCAGCCCGTGGCTGGGTTATATTCAACGGCTATTAGGGCCAATTCTAGTGATCCCTCATGCGGCGGCGGCCATTGCCATTGCCTTTCTCATTACGCCGTCGGGCATGTTGTCACGGTTAGTTTCGCCTTGGTTAAGTGGCTGGGATTTACCGCCCGATTGGCGATATCCACACGATGCGATGGGCTTGAGTATAATACTTGGCCTGACCTTAAAAGAGCTGCCGTTTTTATTGCTGATGGCGCTGGGAGTATTAGCACAACCCGACCTTGGCCAAACACTACGGGCGCAGCATAAAGTGGCGTTAAGCTTGGGTTATTGCCCAATGACGGCATTTTTCAAAGTAGTATTCCCCGGCCTCTATCCGCATTTACGCTTGCCAATCTTGGCCGTATTGGCCTACGCCAGTGCCAGTGTTGAAATGCCCTTAATTTTAGGCCCTAACAATCCACCGACATTGGCGGTGGCGATGATGCAGTGGTTTCATGATGTCGATTTAAGCCTGCGCATGAAGGCATCTGCCGGGGCGATATTACAAATTCAGCTGACATTATTCGTCTTAGCCTGCTGGTGGGTGCTCGAACGCTTGGTGCTGAAGTTCGCCAAACCGATGTTAACCAATGGCAAACGTGAGTACGGCGGTGCCATCATCCAAAAAATCACCCATGTCATCACCGCCTTTATGTTCACTATTTTAGGTTTGGCATTGGTGGGGACGCTGCTCTGGTCTTTTGCTGGTTTCTGGCATTTTCCGGATGCGTTGCCACAACAATTGGTGTTGTTGCACTGGCAAAGCGCACTGCAACAAATGCACACACCACTGATCGACACGGTGCTGATTGCCCTTTGCGCCACCGCCTTGGCAATCACCTTCACCTTACTGACCTTAGAAGCCGAGCAGCACAGCGGCAAATCGTTATCACCACTTTACAGCGTGGTTATTTATCTGCCTTTACTCATTCCAAGCATTGCGTTT
Source organism: Rheinheimera sp. (assembly GCA_037968955.1). GTDB lineage: Bacteria > Pseudomonadota > Gammaproteobacteria > Enterobacterales > Alteromonadaceae > Pararheinheimera. Next base: position 11,087 of record JBBKWN010000153.1, read on the forward strand.
TTATTGGGTTTGGTTTGGTTACTTGAGCAAGTCAACAGCCAGCATACCTTGCGTAATGTGGTGCTAGCGCATGTGTTGTTTGTATTGCCTTATGTGTTTTTATCGCTGGCTAGCAGTTATCGGCGGTTAGACCCACGCTTTAGTATTGTGGCGGCTAGCCTTGGCGCCAGCCAAGCGAAAATATTTTTCCGGATTAAACTACCGATGTTAATGGCGCCGATATTCATCGCCTGCGCCCTGGGTTTAGCCATTAGCTTTAGCCAATATTTACCGACCTTGCTGACCGGTGGCGGGCGCATCAACACTATTACCACCGAAGCCGTTGCGCTTGCTAATGGCGGCAGCCGCAGGATCAGTGCCGTGTATGCGTTAATGCAAATGATGTTGCCGGCGTTGGGGTTTTTACTGGCTTGGCTATTACCAAAAATCATTACCAAAAATCATTGCCAAAAATCTTTGCCAAAAATGACTGCCAAAAATATTAGTTAAGCGCCACCCACAAGGATCATAATGCAAACATTCGCCCGTAGCGCAACCGCTGCAAATACCAGCCCATCGATACTCAGCATTGAAGGGCTAGTATTGCGTCGCCAGCAACAACGTTTATTAGCAGTAAGTGCGACCATTGGAGGTGGTGAAATATTAACAATTATGGGTCCATCGGGCAGCGGTAAATCGACGTTATTAAACTGGTTAACCGGCATGTTGCCAGCGGGCTTTAGTGCAGAAGGGCAATTGCATTTAAACGGTGAAAATATCACCACTACCGCCAGTCATTTACGCCATATTGGCTTGCTCTACCAAGACGCCTTATTGTTTCCGCATTTATCCGTTGCTGGCAACGTCGGCTTTGCCATGCCACCAAGCCCCAAAGTACAGCGCCAAGCGACAATTAGTGCAGCGTTAGCCCAAGTGGGTTTGGGCGGCTTAGAGCAACGTAGCCCACAGAGTTTATCTGGCGGTCAGCAAGCGCGGGTGGCATTGCTGCGAGTATTGCTTAGCCAGCCCAAAGCCATTTTATTAGACGAGCCCTTTAGTAAGCTCGATAGCCAATTGCGCCAGGAAACCAGGCAGCTCGTCTTTGAGCAAATCCGTCAGCATCAGCTACCTGCGATTATGGTGACTCATGACCAAACGGATGCCGATGCCGCCCAAGGTGAAGTTATTTCACTTTGATAAAGTGAAATGAGTAAATAACCAATAGATTCATTGGAATAGTTCCTTATGCTAGATAGATTTATCACCCCAGTTATCAAACCGCTGTTAATGCCGGTTGTGCTGTTACTGGACAAAAAAAATGTCCAACCAGATACGCTTACTTTAGTGGGTTTTGGTTTGGGCATGTTGGCAGTACCGTTACTGGCATTACAGCTTTGGTATGGTGCTTTGTTCTTTATTGCGCTGAATCGCATTATCGATGGGCTCGATGGAGCGCTTGCGCGCTACCAAAAACAAACGAGCGACGCCGGTGGTTATTTAGATATTTGCCTCGACTTCCTGTTTTATGCAGCCATTCCGCTCGGTTTCGCCTTCGCCAACCCGAATCAAAACGCTTTAGCCGCTGCCGTATTACTCACCGTATTTATTGGCACCGGCTCAAGCTTTTTGGCCTTTGCGATACCGGCCGAGAAGCTAAATCTGCCTCGACCACAATTAGCCAATAAGAGCTTCTATTTTTTAAACGGCTTAACCGAAGGCACTGAAACTATCGCTTTTTTTGTCGCATTTTGTGTATGGCCGGCTTATTTTGCGCAGCTTGCTTATTGTTTTGCTTTTTTAGCGGCGATTACCATTTTCACCCGTATACATGGCGGTTATCACACCCTAAAGCATCAAGGCCTTACTAAAGCTAATAATGAACAAGCTCATAGTGAAAAAGCCAAGAGTGAACAAGCCGCAACGAAGGAAAATACATTTGAGGAGCCAACCAGATGATCGATGACATCGCAGCCATTCGATTGGGGGTGTTTTTGACCATTCTGGCACTGATGATGAGCTTAGAATTGTTGTTTCCCGCCAGACAGTTAGCCAAAAATCCGCAAACTGCCAATATGGCCACTCGCTGGTTGGGAAACTTTGGTTTATTGATCATTGCCTCGCTTATAGCGCGCTTGCTGTTGCCGCTCGGGCTCGCGGGTTTTGCCTTGTATACCAGTCAAATGCAATGGGGGTTATTGCCGGCCTTCGGCCTACCTTTGTGGGTCAATATCGGTATCAGTGTACTGCTATTGGATTTGCTCATTTACTGGCAACATCGGTTATTTCACCGTATTCCTTTGCTGTGGCGTTTACACAAAGTGCATCATGCTGATCGCCATGTCGACGCCAGTACCGCACTGCGCTTTCATCCCTTTGAAATGATCATCAGCATCGGTGTTAAGGCGTTAGCCATTATTGTGCTTGGGGTACCGGCTGAAGCGGTTATATTGTTTGAAATATTACTGAATGGTTTTGCCATCTTTAACCACGCCAATATACGGTTACCGCAAGCCATCGAAAAAGCGGTGCGTTATGTGTTGGTGACCCAAGCGTTGCATCGTATTCATCACAGCCAGCTTATGGTCGAAAGTAACTCTAATTTTGGTTTTAGCATTATTTGGAGGGACCGGCTATTTGGCACTTACACCCGAGCTGCTAGTAAACCGGACGACCAAATTGATATTGGATTAACCGATTACCCAGACGTAAAACAGAACGCTTGGTTATCAGGCTTGTTGTGGCTGCCTTTTACCGACAAAAAATAAGCCGAAGACGGCCAAATATAACTGTGATGTCGCGGTGGGGGTGTTTGATACAACAGGCGTTAACAGACGTATAACCCATTGTTGCACGGCAGATTAACATTCAGTGGTGTCGGTTGTCAGATAACGCTGATCCAACAATTGGCCTGTAATTGGCATTTTTTCTCGTTTTAGGGCGATGGTAAAAATGCCACTTACACCATTTTTTTACACTGTCTACAATTGCAACTGTTTCCCCACCATCGTAGGGAAACAGTTTCACAATACTACTTCCAATTACAATAATGCTTTTAACGCATTCTTTTTATCTTCGCTCGACTTGTCGGTAGGTTTCACTTTATCCAACATGGTTTTAGCGGTATTTTTATCACCACTTTTAATCAAAGCGTCGATATAGTTCAACTGCACAGCAGCGTTGTCTGGTCGGATCCGCAGTGATTTTTCAAACTGATCTAGAGCCTGTTTTTGCTGACCCATCGCAAATAATATGGTGGCATACGTGTCAAGTACGTCCGGATTATCTGGTGCAAGTTTGATTGCTTTTTCGATATGCGGTAAGGCCTCAGTTGTTTTTTGCAGATCAAACAAAGTCCAAGCTAAATTATTAAGTGCTGCAACATTATCGGGTTGAGTATCTAAAACTTTGCTAAAAGCGCTGGTTGATTTTTCCTTGTCTGTCTTCAGTAACAGGTTACCGTAATAGATTTGTAAGGCTGCGTCATTTGGTTTGTAGTTAAAGTGTTGTTCAATAAAGGACTTTGCCTTCTGTTCAGACACTGTTTTAGTGTAGATGTCAGCAATCATTAAGGCGGTGATGCTCGCCTGATTTTGCTGATAACTACCAGTAAACGCCACTAAAGCTTGTTCGGGTTGTTTATCGGCGAGTAATAGCTTGCCTCGGATAAATAACGCATCCGCTTTACTGGCTTCTTCCGCTGAAAGTTTGTTGAGCTCTGCTAATGCTTCTTTGTACCTACCCATCTCAGCCAATAATTGAACTCGGGTGCCATATAAAATTTTGTTGTCCGGTGCTTTGGCTAGTTCATCGGTCGTTAGCTTCAGTGCTTTTTCTAGCTGCTTATCTAGTATTAACATCCGTAGGTAAGTGTATAAAGAATTTTGATCGGCAGAGTTTTGGGCAAACCATGTCGCTGCTGATTCGACGGCAGATTTACTGTTCTTTTGCACAGATCGTTGTTGCTCAATAAACAAAGCCCAATGAAATGAGTGACGTTCAGATTCGACTTTACCGGTGGCATTTAATAAATCTAAACCTTGCTGATGTTTACCCTGATCAGCCAACATCCGGGCATATAATAATGCTGCCTGATAATCGAGCGGATTATCTTTGTTCAGTTTCTGAGCTGTTTCTAAAGCAGCGGTCGCGTTGTCATTTCTGGTGAGAGCATACAACTGCTCCAGTGCAGGTAAGTAGCTTGGGTGTTTCTCCAGCAATGTAGTCAATATTTTAATTGCATCGTCAACTTTGTTCGCCGCTTGCGCAAGCGTTGCCTGTAATAACAGCGTAAAGGGGTGGGATGAATCGACTTTCAACGCGGCATCAATATGCTGTTGTGCAAGTAAATTTTTGCCTTGCAAAAATGCGATGTAACCTTGCATATTCAGGCTAGAAAGATTCAGTTTTTCATCATTTTCCCAGCTCTTGGCCAGTTCCAGTGCTTTATCGTACTGACGTTGTTGTAAATAAGCGGTCACTAAAACCATTTGAGTTTGTTCGATCTGAGGTGCCAGTTTTGCGGCTTCTTCCAGCGCAGCCAAACCTTGTTGTTCCATACCAGGGATACTCAGTTTCAGGCTGCCTAAAGTCATCAAATCATCTGAGGTTGCATTACCGCTTTTTTCGTATTTATCAACGAGCTCTTGTGCTGCACTATCTGAGCGCTGTTTGAGCAGTTGAAACGCAGTTGCTGAAACGAGTTGTAGGTCTGCACCCGCATTGTCATCGCTTAATAGCTGTTGACGGGCGGCATCGGTGTCACCAAACTTCAGTTTTAATGCCACGTAAAGTTTTTGTGCAGGCGGGTAAGTCCCCAGTTGGCTGTGTACAGCCTGTAGGTGATTTAATGCTTGTTGTTCAAGACCAAGCTGAGTTGCCGAAATCGCTGCCAAGACTCGACTACTCACCGAGTTTAAGCCGTTATCAATAGCAATTTCACTCGTCTCTTTTGCTTTTTGAAAGTCTTTTCGTTCAAATTCGACGACAGCTTTTAGATAGTTGGCGAGTGGCTGTTTTGGGAAGATTTTTAACAACTTCACAATTTCTATATCGGCTTCAACGTTTTTGCCGCTGGCAATATAGCTTTGCGCCAAAATCAGGCGTGCCAAATGGGCGCCAGGATTGCGTTTTAAATAGGCATTAAAACTTTCGATTGAATTGTCGTATTGTTTTAAGACGTTTTGTAATTTTGCTTTTAGTAATAAAGCATCGTTAAAAATCTGATGTGATTCGCTGATGTTGTTCAACACTTGTAACGCGGCTTCGTGCTGACCGGACATGACCTGCATTTGCGCTTCAACCATGGCTTTGATTGCTGGATCTGAAGAGTTGGTAAGTCCCGATAAAATAACTTTAGCACCGTCGGTATCTGACGCTTCAATTAATGACAATGCGTGATACAACTTCAATATTTCCAGAACCTCCGGCGGTAATTCTGCATGAGCAGTTAAATAAGCACCGACCTTCTGATGTTGGCCTTGTAAAAAATATGCTTGCGTCAGTGGAACCGCAATTGTTTTGCTATCGAGGCCGTATTCGGCAGCCCGCTCTAGTTCTTTGGCGGCAGATGCAGCGTCACCGGCTTTAAGGTAAATCATCGCAAGTTCAAAGCGTAATCGGCCATCTTCGGGTTGTTGTTGAATAGCAGATTTTAGCTCGATAATTGCCGCCGGAATTTCATTGTTCGCAGCAAAGTTCAGCGCATCTTTAAGGTGTTGTTCGCTGTCTTTTTTACCACAACCATTTAATAGTAGTGCCGTTGTAATACAAGCGACGAGGAGTGTTTTTTTCATGATTCTGTTCCATCGATTTACGAAAATTAAAGAAGACTTCAGGCCATCATTCTGTATCAACAGGTAGCGTGATGTTTGTTTTGTACAAATTGGCATAAGCTGCCATAGGTTGCAAAAATTTCTGCACTTAGTTCGTCGTCGTCGAATTGAAAACCATAATGATCTTCAAGCATCGTTAAAATAGTCATAATACTGGCCGAGTCAAATTCCGGCAGTGCGCCAAGTAACGGCGAAGAAAGAGTAAACTTTGTATTAAGTGCGAGGGCAGTTTGCAGTATTTGCTGCACGACCGATTGAATTGATTGCGGCTGATCCATTACCCGGAACTCCAATAGACATTTGGTGTTAACGCATTGTACTCTACCACATTATTAACCTAAGCAAAGCCCCGTACCTAGACCGTGTCGTTGCATTGTCGGTAGGATTTGTGTCAAGCATTGTTGAGTTATCTAATTGCCGGTAAATTTTATCAGTCAGTTCAGTGAAAACGCGGCGAACACCTGGCCGGAGCGAACTGCGTTAATCGCAGGTCATCGACGTTTGTCTTTTATAGAGCTTCACCAACAAGTCCTCGCTTGTTGCACGATGTTATCCGAACGAGGTTTGCAAATGGGCGACCGCGTGGTGCTAGCGGCTGCCAAACAGATCGAACTTGTTGTGATGTTACTGGCCGCTGCCCGATTAGGCGCAGTGGTGGTTCCGGTGCATGCGCAGTTAAAATCGGCGCAGTTAGCGCACGTCCTTCAAGATTGCCAGCCAACAATGTTAATGATCAACGAGCACCGTTTGGCGCAATTAGTTGAGCTTGAGTTAGTGCTTCCAGACTTTCAGTTGCTGATGATTGAGCAGTTGCCACAACTGATGACTGAACTATTGGCCACTCCATCGCTCATGGTGCCGAACATGGCACCTTTGGTAGCCACCGATGTCGCAGCCATTATGTATACCTCCGGCAGTACCGGTTTACCTAAAGGGGTTGTGTTATCGCAACAGAATTTAATGTTGGGTACTTTAAGCGTCTGTCAGTATCTGGCAATCAACAGCGACGACGTCTTACTTGCACTGTTACCCTTTAGTTTTGACTATGGTTTAAATCAACTGCTGACCGCACTTTACTGTGGTGCAACTTTGGTGTTATTAGAATATTTATTACCGCAGGATGTGGTTAAAGCGGTGAGGCTACACCAGGTCACAGGCTTGGCAGCCGTGCCGCCGCTTTGGTCTGCGCTTGCCCGAGCAAACTGGGGCGAACAAGGTGGGGCCTCATTAAGGTTTTTCACCAATTCTGGTGGGGATATGCCACAGCCATTATTCAGTGCACTACAACACATTTTCCCAAACGCGCGACCTTATTTGATGTATGGATTGACAGAGGCTTTTCGCTCGAGCTACTTAGAGCCTTCAATGCTTAATTCAAAGCCGGGTTCGATTGGCAAAGCGATTCCTTTTGCTGATTTGCTAGTGCTACGTCCGGACGGTACTGAATGTGCGGCAGATGAGCCAGGAGAACTGGTGCATCGGGGGCCGCTGGTGAGTTTGGGCTACTGGAATGACGAGCGTCGAACCCGTGAGCGGTTTCGTCCTGATCCCTTACAACCAGCTGCGATTGTTAACAAAGCGCAGGCCGTGTGGTCGGGTGATGAAGTGCGGCGAGACGTTGATGGTTATTTGTACTATTTAGGCCGACTGGATGAAATGCTGAAATGTTCCGGCTTTCGGATTAGTCCGGCAGAAGTTGAACAACAGGTATATAAATTAGCAGTACAGCTTTACGATGTCGCAGCAATAGGTGTGCCTTTTGGTGATGCCGACAGTGCCGTGTTATTGTTGTATTGTTGTGACGTCCCGGTAGATGAAACAACGCTACTGGCATTGTTGCGACAGCAGTTGCCGCACTATATGTGCCCAAAAGCACTGCTGAAGCTCGATGAATTGCCTAAAACAGCGAATGGCAAGCTTGATCGTAAGGGTTTACGTCTGCTTTATAAGGATTTTTTCAGTGAAAACGTTTGAGCCTACAGATCTGCCGCACGCAAATACGAATTTACCGTTGATGGCTACTCAACCACAGATCGCGGTGCCTTTGAGCTATTTGCAAACCGTTGCTGGCACGTTGCAAGTCGGCGGCAAGTCGATGCAGCAAATAGCTGAACTACTGGACCAGCAACGATTTTACGCTTACGACCGGCAAGCCATCACCCAAAAAATTCAGCAGCTGCGCGGCAAAATGCCGGCGCAATTGAAGTTACATTATGCCATCAAAGCAAATCCATATTGGCCAGTCGTCCAGCATGTCGCCACGATGGTTGATGGCTTTGATGTAGCGTCGCAAGGCGAACTGCTGCTGGCAATGCAAACCGGCATGCCGGCGGCCCAGATTAGCTTCGCAGGCCCAGGGAAAACGGATACCGAACTGCAAGCCGCACTCATTGCCGGTTGTTGTGTGCACATTGAGTCGGTTGGCGAATTAGATCGCCTTTGCGTGCTTGCCGGCAAATTGCAGCGAACTGCGAATATCGCGCTAAGAGTAAATCCGGAGTTTGAATTAAAAGCTGCGGGGATGAAAATGGCCGGTGGCGCCAAAGCTTTTGGCATTGACCAGCAACAAGTGATTGAATTGCTGCCCACACTTTCAAATAAGCCGGTGCAATTGCTGGGTTTTCATTTGTACTGTGGTTCGCAAAATCTACAAGCACAGGCAATTTTGCAAACACAGCAGCAGATCATGACGCTACTGCAGCAACTGATCCCGCTATGCCCAGCGCCGCTACGTTTTGTGAATTTAGGCGGTGGTTTAGGCGTGCCTTATTACAGCACTGACCGCGCAGTTGACTTAGATGTTCTGGCTCAGGGCTGGGCACAAATGTTCAGTCAGTTACCGCACGATATGCAACAGATAGAATTCATTTTGGAATTAGGGCGTTATCTGGTTGCTGAGGCAGGGGTCTATGCCTGTAAAGTGGTGGATATTAAACAATCACATGGCCAGGTATTTTTGGTGTGTAACGGTGGTATGCATCATCATCTGGCAAACTCTGGTAACTTTGGGCAGGTTATTCGGCGCAATTATCCGGTTGCCCTTGCCGATAAATTAGACCAGCCATTATTAGGACCAGTACAGGTTGTCGGGCCACTGTGCACGCCGTTAGATGTGCTGGCCGATAAAGTACAGTTACCGCAAACGACAGTTGGTGATTGGTTCGTAGTTTTCCAGTCTGGAGCTTACGGCGCAACAGCCAGCCCACAAGCGTTTTTGGGGCATGGCAGCGTGGCTGAAGTGTTGCTGTAGCGCTCAATGTTGCCGTTGGCTGTATCTCAAACGACACAAGAACTCTGATTCATTTGAACTTTGGGTGGCGTGTCGATGCTCTAGTGTTGCATTGACTTGTCAACGCATTGTTTCAACAAGGACAAATACCATGCGGAAGTATTTTTTGTGGTCGGGAGTGATCGCTAACCTTGTTTTGCTGGTTGGTGTTTTATTGTGGGCGCGCAGTATCTATTGGTTAGGATTACCCCTTCCTCTTTATAGTCAAAAAGTTGCCAATGACATTCGGGTTAATTACCCAAGTGTGGCTTTTGTGACACCAATCTTGCATTTTTTCGCTGGGTTTGAGCATAAGAACTACTATTATCGCCCAATGGATCCGAACAAGTGGCATGGTGCTGGTGCCCATCCAGATTTTCAGCCGCCGTCAAATGCAAACTCAGTCATTACGGTTGGCAATATTACCGAACTTAAAAAGGCGCTGCGTGAAGTGCTGCCCGGTCAACAAATTGATGTGCTGCCTGGGCGTTATGAATTTGACCGCACTATGGAAATCCGGCAAAGCGGGGCGGAAAATCAGCCAATCCGATTGACCGGGCGTAAGCTACACCAGGTTGAGTTTTCGATGAGGGGAGAAGGGTTATTGATTTTGCAGCCTTATTGGCAGATTGAAAATATCAGTTTTATTGGTGAATGTGAAACTCACGACAGGTGTCAGCATGCACTGCATGTTGTGGGGCGCGCCAGTCATATTGTGATTCAAAACAATGTGTTTCGAGATTTTAACTCAGCCTTAAAGGTCAATGGCAACAAAGGGAATTATCCCGATTTTGGATTGGTTAAAAACAACACCTTTTATAATACCAGTCCGCGCAAAACCAAGGGGCCAGCGACGCCGGTCGATATTGTTGCGGTTGACGATTGGTTGGTCAGCGGTAATTTTATTTATGACATTCAAAAGTCGGCAGGAGATGAAGTAAGTTACGCCGGTTTTATCAAAGGGAATGCCCATCGCGGGGTATTTGAACGTAATCTTGTGATGTGTGAAGCAAATTTAAAAGGTTTGGGACACACCAGTCTTGGTCTTTCCTTTGGTGGTGGCGGAACCGGCAAGCAATATAGCCGTGATGAAGTGAGTCGTGAAAGTACCTTAGGAGTCATGCGAAACAACATTATTATGCACTGTCCGAACGACGTGGGCATCTACCTCAATGGAGCCCATGATACGTTACTTGAAAATAATATTGTCTATAACACGGTTGGTGTTGATGTGCGTTATGTCGATAGCACCGCAGTACTTCGCAATAATATTATTAGTGGTCGTGTGATTAATCGAGCTGGCGGGACGCATCAACTGCAGCAGAACCTGATCCAAAGCCGTAGTTTTTTCACCGGACGTGACCATTTAAAAGATTTGTTTAAATCTGCCGATTTGGGCGATTTTAGTTACCTGACAACGCCTGAGTTAACACCAAATCCAACGTTTTTTGGAGATGGGGTTCTGACAGATTATTGTGGAAAGCTGGTTCAGGCTCCGTATCTAGGCGCTTTTGCAGATCCCGAATTTTGTGCCCCAAAGCTAGACTAACCGCTGTTTTTAGTCGGTAGATATTGCGCTAGCCAATCATGAATAGTCAGCTGCAATTGCAAAAAATGCGTTGTTTCACTACAGGTGTGGTTGGCGTTTTGTAATGTATGGCAAGTCGTATGTAAGTGAATTGCATGTTGCTGGCGTCTTGGTAGCTGCGTCAGCAGCGACGCACACTCCTGCGCCGTCAAATCATCACTACTTAAAGCCAACAAAACAGGTTTTTTATATTCAGACCAGTTGTGCAGCAATGCTGATAAAAAGTCATCGGTGCTGGATGTTGGCGGATGGTTAGCAATGCTGCTGTTTAAACTTCGCTTTTGTTTTGTTTGCGCTTTTAAATCAGGTTCAGCTGGCTCAGAGTTTTGCTGGGTTTGTTTGTTGCCCTGGGCCTGCCACCAGAAATGCAAAAACTGTTGAAGGCTTTGCAGTGGCTGGCTGTTGCCACTTAGTAACTTTTTCCAGAATTCTGCCGTCCATAACCGTTGCCAATAATAATACCGCACCATGGTTCTGGCATGGTTATGTGCTGCACGACACCAAGGATTGAGTAAAATCAAACCGACGGATTGCTGCAGTAGCTGTTTGTTTAATAGGATAGCGCTGGCGCCGTCGCAAAGTCCGAACATTACCCAATGCTTAATTTGTGGTTGTGATTGTTGTGCCTGTAACAACACCACTGGCAACCAGAGCGCATTTTGCAAAAAGTCCGCCGGTTGTCCTTGCGCATCGCCGAAACCCGGAAAATCAAAACGCAGACTGCTGATGTGTTGTTGCTGCAGCCCTGTCGCCAATTGCTGTTGCATACGGTGACTACCGGCGCGGACTTGCGCTCCTCCGCTGACCATCAATACTGCAACATCACTAGCGCCGGCAACAAAAATACCTAGGCTGCGGTGCCCCCCAATCTGCAGAGGCAATATTGCCGGCTTATTTAATGGCTGTTCAGTCATGTGAGTCTCCCGCTAAAAAGCTGAAACTTTCGCTGATTAAAAGGTCGACCGGCAACGGTTCTTGCTGCAGCCAGAATGGCGGAAGCGGCAATAATCGTAGCTTGCTACCGAGCGCGACGGGCGCGATGTGTTGCCATGCTTTTACAACAGGGAGCGGTAGTTGCGTAAGCGTCGACAGCTCTAACCAGCACAGCGGTTGTCGACTGAGATGGCGGACGTCAGATTCTAGGGCATTCATTTGGCGATAAAATTGAGGTGTAATTCGATAACCAGCAATATCCACCGCGCTGTCATTTGCCAATAGCTGAGACGCTGAGGTTTTAGTGTCGTTTTTTAGCAAGGTGGTTGCCTGGTGTTGTCGGAATAACTGTTGTAAAAATTTTTGACCGTCCAGCAAGGGTTGCCACAGCAACACTTTGCCTAGTTGAATATGCTGCTGTAATGCTGGCCAAAGCTGAAGTAATTGCAGCGCACCAAAACGGCAAGCCAACAGATGGACGGGCTGTTGAAGTTCAGTGTTGACGAGCCATTGGCATAAATCCTGTTGCCATAGATCCAAATCGGCAGCCGAAAAATCGCCTTCACTATCACCGGTGCCATAAAAGTCCGGCAAATAACAGTCCCAGCCCTGTGCGCAAAGCTGTTGACACAAGGTGCTGAACAGTCGACGACTGCGGTTTGCTTCTTCGGCAAAGGGCGGAAAAATAAGCAATGTTTGGCCGGAACTCACCTCGGGTTGCCAGCGGGTCATCAGCCACCAACCTAATTGTCCTTGCTGGTATTCAGCATCAATCATGACGCTGTCTCGGCGGTCGTTGGCGTTGCCGGCTTCGGCTTGCAACAAACATTTCTTGCCCATGCCATTTTTGTATCAACTGCTTGAGTTGTTGATGCAGCATTTTTAGGGCAAAGCGCAGCTTGCCGTGGACACTTTGGCAATTAAATAGCTCGAGTTGTAGCAGCGGTAAATTGTGGTCCATCCACTGTGCTTTGTAATCGTCGTTGCCGGTTAAAAAGTCTATCGAGGTGACGCCATCCTGATCCATCACCTCGTCAATCATCGCTGCCATTAAAACGGTCCCTGGCGATAATGAATCAAAAGCCTGATCCTGAGCCAGTTTTACGATAGCCGCTTGTTGTTGTTGTACCAGCCAAAACTGAAATGCCACCGGCACGCCATTGATACGAAGTAACCCCAGCCGTAATTGCCCATTTTCGCTACTGAATTCCAACAACCAATTAATAAAGTGTTGACTAGGCTCTGGTTGTTTCCAGCTGTGTTGATAGACTTGCCAATACGCCGCGACTAATTCTGGTGTTAATTGCCGGTGAATTTGAATGTCACCACCTTGTTGAACTAGTTTTTTTCGCTTACGCCGTATCGTGTTGACCAGTTGAGATTGGCGCTGTTGCCAGTAGTGAGCACTACTTTGTGCCGTCGCCCGCCAATTCGTACCAAAATGAGTGGTTAAGGCGTTTACCGTGGTAGGGCTGTATTGTTGGATCTGCGCGGCTGTGATTGATGTTAACGGCCAAAGTCGAAGTTGCCGCCAGTCCGGCCATAACAGAGACATTGCCTTCATGACTAAAGGCCAGTGCGTTGCAGCTGTTGGTGAGGGATTGTCACGCTTAACGCTTTGCTTATACGCGGGCGCGATTGGATATAAAGGGGCAAACTCCGGACTGTAATAATTACTCAATGCGTTGAAGCTGCGGCCATTGTCGCTGGTTCGTATTGGTAATATCAGGCACAGCTGTTGCTGCTGATATACCCGCAGCAGCAAATAGTGGCTACCTTGGTTGATACGAAGATCTTGTTCAAAGTTTTTAAGCTGCAAAAACCATTTCGGTTGGCCTACCCAAGGCCAACCATCACTAGCCAATGCCTCTAGCGCGCTAAAACTTTGAGGGTCTGGCCAATCAGCCGCACACTGGTAATCAATGCCATCGTGCGTGAAATGGCACATGGCAAAGGTCTCGGAACGCTCAGTCGGTGTGACCGTTTCAGTGTGCAGTGTCATCGCCTCGTAACCACTGGTCTACCCGTTTTAGCGGTAAGTCAATCCGAGCACAGCCAATTTGATCTGGTTTTACATTTAGCTCAATCATTTTCGGCCCATCAACCGCAATTGCAACATCAACCCCCGCCACATTGACATGTGGGAATGCGAGAAGTGCTCGAGCTGCCAAGGCCAAACATTCGGGCCAGAAGGGGAGTTGCACGCCACTAATTTGGCCACCGGTATCCGGATGAATGTGCACTTGCAATAATGGATTTTTGGCGTTCGCAGCATATTGTAAAATGCCAGTGTGTAAATCAACCGGGCAATAAATACCGCCACTACTGGTGTTATCGACCAGACTACCTTTGCGGCCAACGCGCAGAAAAGCGCCGCCAATTTTAACTTGCCCACGCGCCTGATATAACCAAATCCGCAACGTGTTTACTGAGTTAGGATGAATGTCGGACAAAATAGGGTGTTGCTGTAAATAGTGTTCGATAATATAGCCATCTGCATTTTGCGCGGCTTGTTGCCACCAATCGCTAACTTCGGTCACCTCTTTTGTAAATGGATGCGTGAACACTAACCTTTCTTGATATTCAATATTAAATGCAGAAAAACCAGCGCCGCCATAGCCCTCGACCGGTTTTAAACAAATGCGCTGCCCAATCAATTGCTGACACAGCAACATAAAGTCGTCAAGTGTACACAGTGGCTGTCCAGAATTTTGTACACCAGCGCGATCATGCAAATACCCAATAAATTCTGGAGTAGGGACTGCCAGCAGTTGCAAAACGGCTTTTTCAACCACTTTATGCTGAGAAGCTTTTTGATAAGACGGTCTATTCCAACGGTCAATGAAGTCGTTGTATTCTGATTTGTTAGTATGTAACCACTTGTTTTTGAATGTTATTTCTGGGCGCCACCAGCGGGCTTGTAGATAATAACCAGGGCCAATTTTGCGGAAAAAAAATAGCACAGCCATTTCGAGGAGTTGCCGCCATCTTGGCAAAGACGGAAATTGTTGCCGGTGGGCGCGCAGAAATTGCCAAGCCTGTTTTACGTCGGTTAATACTTGCATTGGACATCCGGTTCAAGTAGTTGACACCTTGCACTAAGGTGTTTAAAAACAGCAAGTTTTTTTATTTTTTAACTGTCGATCTGCAATCTATAGGCAGATTAAAGAGTTTTCGCCACGCTGTAAAGAATTGTGCTATCTGCGGGTTCGAAGCCCGATCTAGTGCTAGATGTGGCATACTAACGCTTTACGACTGTAAATTCTGATTTTTCAAAGAAGGGGTTACAACATGATTCGGGCAATTTTGACTACCATGTTGGGCTTATTCATTCTCACTGGATGCGGTGGTGACGAGCCTGCCAAAGCAACGCCAATATCAACACTACCGCCGGTGAGTGTGAAGGTTGTGCAGCTTGCCGTCAGTGGCTCAGGCTCAGTGCAAAGCTCGACCGGACAAACCTGCCGTACGAATTGCACCATCGAAACTCAAAACAATAGTCTGCAATTACAACCGCAAGCCGATGCTGGCTATGAGTTTTCCGGTTGGCAAAATGATTGCTCCGGGATAGCCACATGTACAATAAATCTCAGTGGTGTCAGTAGTGCAAGTGCGACCGCTGTATTTCAACGGCTACCCGTGGTATTTAGAGTAGAGGTGCATGGACCTGGACAACTACAGGTGAGTGGTCAACCCCTGCCGTGTCGTACCGAGTGTAGGTATGTCGTTCCTGTTGGTTCCATGGTCACGTTTAATGCCAGTCCAGTAAATGGCGCGTCTTTTCTCAGCTGGAGTAGTTTGTGTAGTAGTGCACAAGGACCAGTCTGTACTGCGACAATCAATCAGTCGCTTACTTTGACTGTGACTTTTGAACCTGCAGTCAATCAACAAACATTGCAGCTTGATGTGGTTGGGCTTGGCCAAATAACCTCAACATCATTGACGGCACCATGTACAGGTAGTTGTACGCTCAAAGTCGCCGCCGGAACCTCGGTCGAATTCAATGCAGTACCCGATACTGCACAGCGGTTTGTTAGCTGGAGTGAACCTTGCCAAGCGCAACCGTCACTTTGTAAACTAACCGTGGCCGCACCATTCACCTTGACCGCACGTTTTGCAGCCTTGGCAACCTCTGAGATTGACGATAGTAATTTCGTAACACTGACCAACCCGCAAAACCGGATGGTACAAAACTATCCACTGCAGTTCGCGCGGCCGTTTGTTGCAGGCGAGATCAATGAGTTCCCGCAGTTAATGCTCAACGGGCAGTTACTACCAACTCAAGCGGACGTGAAACAGCGTCATCCTGATGGTTCGGTACGCCATGCCATCATCAGTGCGGTGATCCCTGAAATTGCGGCTGCCGCGTCAGTTAAACTTAGTTTTGTCAATCAAACCAGCGGCCGCCAACAAGGTGCGCCGGATAAAACCGTAATGCTAGGTGCGAACTATAACTTTGATGCAACCATCGAAGCGAAATTTGCTGATTCAGCGCGACAGAGCGTATCCGCCAGGGCCATGTTACAACAGGATAAATTCAGTTATTGGACCCAAGGCGATATTGCGACCACCATTTTGCTGGTCGACCATAGTGTCGACAGAATATTCGATTTTGGTGCCGATCAGCATCGTTCAGTACGACCGGCGTTTTACGCTACTTTTTGGCCTAAACTAAATAAGGTTCAGGTTCGCTATGTTGGTGAAATCACCAATTCACTGGTGCTGCAAGATCAACAATATGACTTAATTCTGAAAGCGGGTCAGCAAGACCCGACCATCGTGTATCAACAGGCAGTGTTGCCACATCAGGCGATGACCCGCTGGACACGTCAATTCTGGATTGGCGAGCAAGTGCCTGTTATATCACTGAATCATCAGATTGCTTATTTAAGCAAAACCAGACTGATCCCAAACTATGACAGTAGCCGCGAAATTGCCGAAACGACTATTCAGACGGAGTATCAAGGCTGGAAAAATAAATCTGTCGAATTATACGAGGCTGGTTTGTGGGCAAAACCGATGGCGAATGCTGGTGGCCGACCTGATCTGGGTCTATACCCAGGCTGGACTGTGCGTTGGCTGTTTTCTGGCGATTGGCGACTGACTGAAATTGCGCTGCGACAGGCTGAATTGAGCAGTGCCTGGCCATTTCACGTTCGTGAAGGGGACGCATCCCGTACCTTTGATCAAGACAAAACAATCAGTGGTTTAGGAAAAATACTGTCTATTAACCAAGGTGGCCGGCCAACCGGCTGGATCCCTAGACTGAACTGGCATGAAACCGCAGCGAATGACAAAATTCATCCTGTCGCTTCGCTTGGCACATCGGGTTGGAAGCCTGATGTAGCACATCATCCAGACCTAGCTTCGGCGCAATATCTATTGACAGGCGATTATTACTTTCTGGAGCAAAGTCTGTTTTCGGCGGCTTATACCACAATGGATAACAATGCTGCTGCAAAAAGCAGTACTTTAGGTCGGGGTCCGACCGGCAGTGAAGGCGCGTTATTTTCTGGCGAGATCCGTGGCCAAGGCTGGGCTTTGCGTACACGAGTACATACTGCATCCGTGACGCCTGATCAGATGCCAGAGCAACACTATTTTAATCAGTTAACCAGCAATGCATTAAAAATTTGGCATGGTCTTTATAATTTAAACAGTAGCAGTGATCAAAACAATGCGTTGTGGTTGTATGGGCGGAATGTTATTGGACCGAAGGAGTTTCCTTATTCAGGAGGAGCACCATCCTCGTTAGGTCAAATTTCGCACCCAACGATAAAAGCTACTGATTATGGTGACGGTTTTTATGATTACACTAAAACTGCTGGCGGTTCTTCGCCATGGATGACCAATATATTGATACTGGCACTTGGACGAGCTGAAGAGCTTGGTTATGCGGCGGGCCCGATGAAACGGTATGTGGGTTTATCTTTAACCGGCCCTGCGGCAGAGCCAGATTTTCCGTTGGAGCTACTTTCTGCTTATCGTCAACCCAGCATCCGTCAACCCGATGGTTTATGGTTTGATAATTGGAAAGCAATTAACGACGCTTACCTACCGCAATTTCGCACGGATACCATCGCCAGATATCAAATCGATACTTTTCTTGATGCAGAGTTCGGTTATAACGTGATTGTCTGGGGAACCAGTTCATATCTGCATGATATGCCAAATGGCGCAAATGTTTGGAAGTTTTATGATGATCGCTTAAAGCATCGCATCAGTTTTGATAAAAATCCGAAATGGGTGCTGTTGCCGAGACACTAAGCCAGCCGTAATCATTGGCAAATTGCTGGTTGCAGGTATTTGCCGGAAAATAGCCATATACAGCAAAACAGTTTTGTAAGCGCAGACAGAGTCAGTAGGGGTTAAATTTGCACATGCAAGTGCCACATTTAATGTCGGAAAGTGATGTGACATGGCAACCAGTTGCCGAAGAAATGGTTGTACATTGGTCCGATCCAAAGAGTTGTTTGTGTGTACGGGATCATTGGGTCTACCGTTATCAATATGCCAGCCGGAAACTTGAGCGGGTATGTCGAATTCCAGCAAAAGACCAGCGTTGGCCGGGTTTATTAAAAGACTGGTTTGCCCGTAGTTGGGCAGGCCAGCGCCTTTCGCCGAAAGCCGGTTTAGGACATGTCGGGCAATTAGCGAACGGTGATATCTATATTGTTTATGACCGGATTTATCTGTACCGCACACAGCAATCTGACCGCGTCGCAACAATAATTAACCATGATCTATTACCAAAACTGGCCTCGCCGCTGCGCGGTGGTATTGCCGTACATGCCAAAAGTCAGTGTATATATTTTGGCGAATACCTGAACGGCCATAGTCGGGATATCCGACTAGTGCAGATTGACCCGGTTTTGCAAAGCGTCAAAGTCTGCGCCACCTTCAGCCGACAGGACATAAAACATATTCACTCTGTCAGTTATGATCCTTATCGTGACCGGATCTGGATATGTACCGGTGATCTTGATCATGAGTCGGCTTTTTATTTCACCGATGATGAGTTTAACAGCCTGCATAAATTTGCCGGTGGTGACCAAAGCTGGCGTGCTATCGGGCTGTTGTTCGATCAGGATGGGATGGAATGGGGCATGGATGCAGGTAAAGACGCGCCTGCGACTGCCATCAATAAACTCTATCGGTATGACTTCACAACTGAAGTGCGCACTGAGCTTGCTGTTATTGGCAACCCGGCCTATTTTGTCGGTCAGTTCAGTGATGGTACCGCCATGATGCAAACCACTTATGAACCAGGCAGAATGCAAGATACGCCGGAGCAAGCAGCATTATGGTTCCGTAATCAGCTACGACAGTGGCAGCAGGTGCTGGCACTGCCTTACTTACACCAACCACGACTTGGTGTAAGTAAGTATGGCTATATCCTGATACCTTCAGGGGTGAGCCCCGCAGGTCAGCTGCTGTTTTCCCCGATAAATTGCCAGTCAGGGCATTATCAGTTACTGCAGTTACAACTACCCACCACTTGATTAAAACCCGAAACTAACGATTTGGCTGTATGAAAAGATACAGCCAATTAATTTTACTGACGCCTGTTTTAAACGAATGGATCACTTGCAGTGACCATGGTAAAAACAGGTGCTTTCGTTGTTCGGTTAACATACCCAATATCCAGGTGACCAAGGTGACCACCAGCAAAATCACCACCGAAGTCCAAACTGAGTTTGGATCAATATTCATATTGTATTGAATGGTTTTCATCACCGGCGCG
The DNA here is from genome assembly GCA_037968955.1 of Rheinheimera sp. Classification (GTDB taxonomy): domain Bacteria; phylum Pseudomonadota; class Gammaproteobacteria; order Enterobacterales; family Alteromonadaceae; genus Pararheinheimera. The sequence goes on from JBBKWN010000153.1 coordinate 30,430, forward strand.
TGCGCAAGATATAACGTAAAGGTGTATGAAGCCAGCAAGGTGATTGGCGTTTTGTAGCGCATGATTGCACTGAGGCTAACAAATCTGGCCCCGTATAAGTGACTGAAAAACAATACACAAACGACATAATCTGACAGATACTTTGAGGCACTTCCCAGCGGCAGATTGGCAAAAGGCCACAGTTCTGCGCCTTTGGCGATCAGTAAGACATCAAAGTCGGTTATTTTCAGCCACATATAGATAAAAATTGGCAGGGTAAAAAACAACCAGGCGATGCCGCCAGTTAATGGTTTTTTAGCAATCAGTTTTAATAATAAAACTCCTGATAACCAGATTGGAAATAAAACCCACAATTTGTAGCCAACAAATAACAACAGCAAACCGAAAATCACTGCCAATTTGGCACCACGATAATAAAACAACACGGCAAATAAGGCGTAATACCAAACTTCATAACCTAACGACCAATAAGGCGGCACGGTAAAGGGCTGTTCGGAAAGTGTCCAAATTTCCCCCAGAAAGGCCAGATGAAACGGCACGTAAATATATAACTTGGCATATTGATAAAGCCCGGTGTAATTCTGTGGATTGAACTGGATCCCAATACAATCGATAGCGACGGCTAGCAGAATAACCGGAATCGCCACTGAATAAATCCGTGTTGCCCGCGCGGCAATAAATTGGGTCAGGCTGGTAGGTTTTTTATTCACGGTATAATAAATAACCAGGCCAGATAGCAGAAAAAATACAATCACCGCATCACGACCGTTACTTGGCAGGTACTGTGACCAGGCACCGGTTGCGATATCAAAATCGATTAAATGAGTAAGCACCACGATGACTGCCGCAATAAATCGACATAAGTCGAGGTAAACAGAAAACTCTTTATTCATTGCAGGATCTCAAATATTGGTCTGTTAAGTTCTAGGCATCGTTCAGCATATGATGGTGCTGGTATTCGGTGTTGGAGTGTCCCTACCAGCCATTCAAGTCACTTTACTAAGGACACGACGCCAAAGTAGTACCAGCCACGGCAACGGATCTGACCAACGGGCTACCGCTGCCACTTTGCGGTAGTGGCTGGCGAGGTTATTGGGTGCGCCATGGGCCAGGGCATTGGCGTCGGCAATTTCATCAAACCAAACGACTTGCAACGAGGCTTGAGTGGCTGGCGGTGCCGAGCCATAAAGATTGGCCACAATGGCAGCCAACACATTGGTGCCAGACAACGTGGCAATTTCATGTTGATAGTCAGTCCGGCCGACCGTCGGTTCTATCATGTAAAACCCGCCCCGATGGGCATCGTACTTAAATTCCATGCCCATTTGACCGCTAAAACCAATGGCTTTGACAAAATCGACGGTTTTTTGCGTCAGTTCAGCTGCGGCTTCTGGCGCGGCAGTACAGCTGGCGGTTCCGCCAACCTGCAATGGCCAGGAACGCAGTTTCCGACCGGTAAAGCTGGTCACTAAGGTACTGTGTTGATCAAAAAAAGCTAAACAAAAATAGATATCGCTATCCGCACCTTCCAGCCATTCCTGCACAATCATGTTTGGCATCACCGGGGCGATTTGTGGATATAACGCGCGCACTTCAGCGGCAGATTGCACTTTATAGGCTTTTTTAAACTGTCGGCTGTAAGCCTCGTTTTGCTCTAGCGGTTTAAACACACATGGATAGCTGAGTTGCTCAATCAGGGTTAGATCGGCGGTTTGTTCCAGAATAACCCCTTGCGGAATGGCCGCACCAACCTGATTCGCCAGTGCCTGAAACCCCGACTTGGATTGCAATGCGAGCATCATGTCATTTGAGCACATGATAAATCGGTAACAGGGCGATAACCTGTCAGCCTGCGCGCTGACCTGCACAACGGTTTTTTCTTCCGTCAACAACAACACCGGTTTTTCACCTGGCGCAAAGGTCGTGGCAAGTTTGAGTAAATCGTCCACGATACTGCTTTGTTTGGTGCTGTTGACCAGAATTTTTTGCCCATAACGGCTAGGCCAGGCCGGTGCACGTTGACTGTCACAAAGCAGATACAGCTGACAATGGGTGAGAGAGCGCAAAACACCAAGTGCATTTGCACTACCTCCAACGACAACAACCTTGGTATGTAACGACATTATGCTCGTTCCTTTAAGCGATTAAATGGCCAGCGATCTAACTTGTTTTGGGAAACGCCGAGCTCACGTAAAACTTCATAACAGTCTGCAAGACCGCTATGTCGGACATAAACTAGGAATACTAAATAACTGACAAGGCCTACCAGCGTTTTTATTCCTAAAATAACAGCTGCGCTTTGGATCCCATTCGTTTGTGCCAGGTAGCTCAGACCCAGCACCCAAAATGCCATCCAGATGCATGCTTCAACCGGGGTTTGCAAAGCTTTTGCATAACGACGAACCGAAAAATTCAAATGCTTGCGCGCTGAATAGAACAGATAAATTGATGAGAGTGGATACGAAATGACCATACCAATCGCCACCCCGACCAAACCACCATAAACGGCGCCAAAGTAAACGCTTAGGGGGATCACCAAAGCACATAATGTAGTGTATTTAGCGGTAATATTGGCTTTATTCACAGAAATAAAAGCCTGGGTGATCAGAGGATCGACGGATTTAAAAATACCAATAATACAGAGTATTTGTAGCGGGAAGATTGCTTCAAGCCAGTTTTTGCCAAGCAAAACTGGCACTAACTCGGATGCTGTTAACGCCATGCCCGCCATCACTGGAAAACCAATTAATGCGATGCCAGATGTTAAACGGCGTAAAGCATTATCCAGTCGGTCTAGATCTGTTTGCATCCTTGAGAATAACGGCGCTGCGATTTGTATAACCAGACTGGTAATATAGGTTGTTGGTAACGTTGCCAACGTGCTGGCCATCGAGTAAACACCCAGCGCCTGTGGGTCCAGCACTTTACCAATAATTAAGGTTTTAGCGTTATTGTAGGTATACCAGGTCAGCCGCGAATAAGTGACCGTCGCGCCAAATCTCATTAGTTCGGTTGCAGCTTTGATGTCACCGAATCGACCGGGCCGCCAACTGCTGGCATAAAAGATACAAGTGGTTTTGAATAATTGCGCCGTAATAAAACCAATAGCTAAGGCCCAGACCTGATAACCCAACCATGCCAGTACCAGCGTGACAACGCATTGCAGCAGGATCATTACAAAATCGATCCCCGCATAAATTTTAAACCGCATTTCCCGGGCAACTAACGCATCCGGCACCGAACCTATAGCACCAATAATCAGCGTTAAGCCGATAAAACGGATAATATCGGTCAGTTCATTATTGTCGTAATATCCTGCAATCGATGGGCTCGCCCAATAAAGCAGCAGGTAGATGCACGCACTAATCAGGATAGCCAGCGTAAAAGCGCCGTTTAACTGCTCAGCGCTAATGTTTAGCCGGTGTTTGATGGCGCTACCTAAACCAATTTCATTAAAAAAACTGATAAAGCCGACAATCACCATCACAATGGCCATCAAACCATAGTCTTCTGGCGTCAGTAATCTGGCCAGCAGCAGGGTATTAACGAAAGAGATCAGTTTCCCGGCGCCTTTTCCCATGCCGAGATACATCAGACCTTGTAGTGTTTTGTTTTTAAGTTGGTCCACAATAATTCCAGTTTAATCAGCGAGCAGGCTTTGCATCAGCAAGGCCAATTGCCCGGTGCGGGCGCGGCGGCTATAGGTATTGGCGGTTAGTGCATCCAGCGGCTCATGAAAATGACCGGCCAATAACGCGACAATGGCGTTCGCCAGCTCAGCATCCTGCCAGACACGCCAGCAATTGGGTAAAGCGCTACAGACATTGGCAGTAGCGCTGCCTTCAGGGCAAATCGCCAATAAAGGTTTTTGGCTTTGAATGTAGTCATACAATTTGCCAGGAATTTGATATTTAAAAATCTCGTCCTGGATCAGCATATTCGCCGAACATTGCTGCATTTCAGTCACGGCTTGCTCAAACGGAATAGCTGGAGCGAATTCGACTACATCGGCAATGTCGTGTGCTGCCAGCTCTTTGGCATAACGTTCCGGTTTGGCACTGCCGCGAAAACGCAGCACAAAATTCTGTTGCTGAATAATCTGCTGCTGTTTTAGCTGCTGTAACACGCGGAATATACCGTTGATATCGCGGCCACTGCCATACAAAGCACCGCTATATAACAACGTGAATTTTTCCGGTACTGAACAGGTTGCTGCCGGCAGGGGGACAAAACCGTTTTCAATCACACAGAATTTATCACGGGCTTGCTCAGGATAAATGCTGCGGTATAAATCGGCCGCCTCAAAGCTGGTGGTGCATACCTTGCTGGCGGTTTGCACTATTTTGCGTTCGAGATAACGGTTCACGGAATTAAAGTGTTGATAGGCCGGATTGTAGTGACACTGAATTGGGTCCCTAAAGTCGGCAATCCAAGGCAAGCTGTTGGTTTTACATAGTTTTCTTCCAATCAGGTGCGCCGTTAACACCGGGTAGGTTGACCAGATACAGCCGATATTAAATTGCTTAATCAGCTGCTGGCCAAGTGTTGTGGCACTAAAATACCAAGGCCAATAACGATCCGGCAGCGATAGCCAATCGGGCGAACGTCCGGCAATTGAAAACAAGCGACTGGCGTCAACAGCTTTCGCCCGGTAAATCCGTTCGGCTAGAGCAGGGGGGACCTGCAACTCATGGTCAAAACGCTGATAAATATCGCTGCTAGCGGTTAAGATAATGGGGTTCCAGCCAAGCTCTAATAAATACTCAGCAAACCGATAAGGGCGCTGCACACCAGCGCTGCGGGCAGGCGGCATCTCGAACGCTATCAGCAATATATTGCGATTAATCACAGTAGATGACGCTATGGAGTTCTCAGGCGACTGTAAGTGTGTACCAGAACGCATTAGCTGTTCACTCGCAACAGTTGTCGCATGAACGTCATAAAACCACAAAGTTCAGCCTCGAGTTCCAGAATATGGACATCTTCGCCATCCAGTATCCGTGGAATTTGCAATAGGTCTGAACCAGGCTTAAAAAGTCCGGTTTTGGTGGTGGTAGCAGTATTGACATCTAATTGCGACAGCCACGGCAGATGTTTGGCGTCATACTCGCCACTGGGATAACAAAAATGACTAAGGTTCCGGGCGTCCTGAAACTGGGATAACCACAATCTATTTTCTTCTAATTCGCGGCCAAACAATTCTGGGAGTAGCGGGCTGCAATGGCGATGGGTATGGAGTTGCAAGTCGACATGATGTTGCTGTAAAGCTTTCAACTCTTGTTGATTTAATAATCGAAATAGTTGCTGGTCATTAGAGTGTAACGACACTCCAAGCTGAGCTGCAAGTTGCATAAGCACTTCTGATCGCTCGGCTGGCTCTTCCAGTTGATCAATTAGCGCACAGACTTGTGTCACTATTTCGGCAGCAGGCAGACTAGTTATTTGCCAACTTTGCTCGATTGCAAGTTGTGGGATCGAGAGCTTTAAGGTTGTGTGGTTGGTTTTCCACAACACATAAGAGAGTGCCACGTTTAAAACTGGAATTTGCTTGTCGGCATAATAACTGGTGACATACAACATCAGTGGAAAGTTGTGCCGTGCCAGTTCCGGATGGACCAGTTGATAGGTACCAGACCAGCCATCGTCCATTGTTAATACGACCTGCAATGGTTGCGGAGCTGCCAATGCCTGTTGCAATGACACCACTTGATAAGGGCTGGCGGCAAGGTAATTGAGGCGATCACCGAAGGTTTGTTTTGTCATAAACAACTTCGGTCGAAATAAGTGTTCATCGACAAAGGAAAAGCCGTGATAACAAATTACCCTGACTCGGTCGCGGTACCACCAACGGCAAAGCGCGAAGATGCCAAGCAGCCTTGCACTAAAAAGTAAACTTAACTTAATTTGTTTACGCATGATCGTATCAGTTCCATCATAAATGCTTTGGTATTGAGCCATGCCAGCTTGCGATCCCCGGGATAATTGAGATCGGAATAAATTCCGGGGTGTATAAAGTACAGAAAAAAGCCCAACAGACTTTTTAGTTTGGCGGCTGTGCCGACTGCAGGATCCCGAATTTTCGACAATAAATAACCAAAATCGGCTGGCAGAGCGTGACGGGCACGAATGACTCGTGTTAAGCGCAGTGGCTGTGCGGTTTTGATTTTGTTAAAAAAGTAATCTAAATGGATCGCGGGGAAATGCAGACCCGCCAGAATATCCAGATTCAGCGCCGCCCAATATCTCGAATTTAGTTCAATAAAATCAAAAGATTGAGTCGACGCATCCCATTTGTATTCAACCATGGCCGGCCCATTCCAAGCCAGTGCCCGCATTCTGAGCACTGCGTCTTCATACATCGGTTGATGCCACCAACTTTGCCGCAGGGCGGTTAAGCCACCAGTATGGGGGTTTTCATGACTGGCAACTGCCATCGACTCTGCCAAAATATGGCCATCTTGCATCAGCAGATTCACCGTCGCTTTCACGCCATGGCTGCAATCTTGCAGTAACACTTTGTCAAAATCGACAAGCGCAGCACGCACTTGCTTGCGAGCAGCGGTTAGATCGGTGGCT
>JBBKWN010000154.1:0-4393 GCA_037968955.1 Rheinheimera sp.
GCCGATTTAGTGTTAGTAGGCACCGCCGATGGCACTTTGGTTTTGAACTAAAAATAGAACAAAAAATAAAACCACAGAACTTTTTGGCCGCATGGGTCGACAGAATTTTGCAACATTAAAGAGAAATAACCATGGAAAAGTACTCACTGCCGAAAGACAAAATTAAGATTTTGCTACTCGAAGGTTTGCACCAAAGTGCGGTGCAAAGTTTCAAAAATCAAGGTTATAGTAATATCGAATACTTAAAAACCTCATTATCTGAGGCTGAACTTATTGAAAAAATTAAAGATGTTCATTTTATTGGCATTCGTTCTCGCACACAATTGACCGAAAAAGTTCTGCATGAAGCCGGAAAGTTGGTCGCCATTGGTTGTTTTTGTATTGGCACCAATCAGGTTGATTTAGCTGCCGCGTTAGCCCGCGCCATTCCAGTGTTTAACGCGCCATTTTCAAACACGCGTTCGGTCGCTGAATTAGTACTAGGGCAAATTATTATGCTGCTGCGGGGCATTCCGCAACGTAATGCTGCGGCGCACCGTGGCGAATGGCAAAAAACCGCCACCCAATCTTATGAAGCGCGCGGCAAAACACTGGGTATTATTGGTTACGGCCATATCGGCACCCAGTTGTCGATCATGGCAGAACATATCGGCATGCGCGTGCAGTTTTACGATATCGAAAGCAAACTGGTGCTGGGTAACGCGACTCAGGTCGATATGGCAACATTGCTACGCACTTCGGATGTGGTTACTTTGCATGTCCCTGAAACGTCACAAACGCAGAATATGATGGGCGAAGCTGAACTCGATTTAATGAAACACGGCGCCATTTTAATCAATGCATCACGCGGCACCGTAGTCGACATCGACGCGCTAGCCAGAACATTGGCCGCCAACAAACTTGCCGGCGCGGCGATTGACGTATTCCCAGTGGAGCCAACCGGCAATGACGAACAATTTGAGTCGCCACTACGAGCTTTTGACAACGTGATTCTGACCCCACATATTGGTGGCTCGACACAAGAAGCGCAGGAGAATATTGGTTACGAAGTGGCCGGTAAACTGGTGAAATATTCTGACAATGGCTCGACCTTATCAGCGGTGAATTTTCCAGAAGTGTCACTACCTGAATACAAAGGCCGTTCACGGTTATTGCACATCCACAAAAACCAACCTGGCATGCTGACCAAGATTAACGAAGCTTTTGCCAAACATGGCATCAATATTTCTGGCCAATATTTGCAAACGAACAGTGAAATTGGTTATGTGGTCATTGATATTGATAGCCTTGATCACGAGCTTGCACTGAATGAGCTCAAAGCGATCCCAGGCACGTTAAAAGCGCGGGTACTGCACTAAAATACCGCGCAGCAATCGACAGACAAAGCAGGTATTAGCTCCAATAAAAAAGGGATGACCCACCGGCCATCCCTTTTTTTATCCGCATCAACACTTGTATACAAAGTACTGATTTAAGTCATAGTTTACGCAGAATGTTAGAACGAATAAACCAATGTCGCCGACGTTTCAGTGTCGGTTTTTGAACGGAACTCGCCTGGGTTCGAGTCATATTTGACGATAAAACCCAGTCGCATCGATAATCGGCCATTTACTTGCGAGGTAAAAGCACTGCGGCTTTGCCAGCTGGAGTTTTTGCCATCAAGGGATACCGACCATTCCAATGACTGGCGAAAGCTATTATGTTGGTTCAGTTGATAATCTAGATTAGTTGCCGCATACCAAATAAGACCGGTGCTTTGCTTACCGTCGGACGTTTCCTGATGCGCAAAACCTGGACCGGTTTCGATATCCCAGTAATTCTCGCCCTCCTCATAAATCCGCATCGCAGAGCCTGCTGCAATTGAGGCTTGTTCACGAAATGCACCAAAACGGTCATTTAAATAAGCGCCACGGCCGAAGATACTGAACTCGCTACGATAGAACTTATAGTTACTTTGGCCAACCAAATTTAACCGTTGTCCGGTGGTGTAACGAGTTTTATCATTCGTTTCTCTGTCAAACTGGCTGTTACTCTGTAACAAAGTTTGGATGAGATATTTGTTTCGAAAATCTTTCATCTCATGCTGTAGTTCAGCATTAGCGCGTACTGCCGTTGATTCGGTATTACCACTGCTGAGCACCAAACCAAGCTCTACATCACCAGCCCACGGTTTTAAAATTTCACCGTCAGCGCTGGTGCCGGCTCCACCGTTTTCTGAAAATTTAACTTGCGGGAATGCTTGGCCGGGTTTTAACCGCTCCCCGGGTAAACTTGACGCCACAAAAGGCATCGCCTCAACGGTCGCTGGATTGGCGGCGAACGTTTGCATCGGCCATAGCAACGCACTTGTCACAATCATCACAACTTTTGTTTTACTCAACCACAACTGCATTATTGATCCTTTACCTTCATTCTGACTGACGTGAGCGCCCGTCACTAACACAAAAGCCAGTCAGCGACTGGCTCTTTTCAAATTAACGCTGCCACTTGATTAGGCTGCATCACCACGTTGACTGATAAACGTCAGCGCAAGTTCAATGCGGGCCAGGCAACGGCTTTTACCGATCAGTGCCAAAGTGACATCCAGCGAAGGCGAGTTACCGCCACCGGTCACTGCAACGCGTAACGGCATACCAACCTTACCCATGCCTAAACCGAGGCTTTCTGCTGCTTGGTTAATCGCGGCATGGATGTTTTCAACGGTCCAATCGGTCACGTCAGCTAACGCTTGCTGCACCGCTTTCATCGGCTGCGCAGCGACGGGCCGTAAATGTTTTTTCGCAGAATTTTCTTCAAACTCACTAAAATCTTCAAAGAAATAACGACTGACTTCAACCATTTCTTTTAACGTTTTGACCCGCTCACCCTGCACCGCAATTAACTGCTCCAGACTCGGGCCAGTGCTGATATCAAGTTGCTGCTCAGTCACATGCCACAATAAGTGTTTGGCAACATGAACTGGGTCAGAAGTGCGAATATAATGCTGGTTTAACCATTGCAGTTTCTCGGTGTTAAAAGCCGACGGCGCACGATTACAATCAGCTAAATCAAAAAGTTGTACCAACTCTTCTAAGCTGAAAATTTCTTGATCACCATGCGACCAACCCAGTCGGACTAGATAGTTGATCAATGCTTCAGGCAAGTAACCATCGTCACGGTATTGCATCACACCCACCGCTCCATGACGTTTAGACAAACGTTTACCGTCATCGCCTAAGATCATCGGCACGTGCGCATATTTTGGAATATCAGCGCCAAGCGCGGCCAGTATATTCATTTGACGCGGGGTGTTATTGACATGGTCATCACCACGAATTACATGGGTGATACCCATTTTCCAGTCATCAACCACCACGGTTAAATTATAAGTCGGTGTACCGTCGCTGCGAGCAATAATTAAATCGTCCAGTTCAGCGTTTGCCACTTCGATGCGGCCTTTGATTAGGTCATCAATCACCACCACACCGTGTTGTGGGTTTTTAAAGCGGATTGTAAAAGGTTGGCCTTCCGGATGATCAGTGCGGTCACGCCACATGCCATTGTATTTTGGTTTTTCACCGGCGGCGGTTTGCGCTTCGCGCATGGCATCAACTTCTTCAACGGTACAAAAGCACTTATATGCCTTACCATCAGCCAACAGCTGTGCCACCACTTCTTTATATAAATCAAAACGTTTAGTTTGATAAAACGGGCCTTGATCCCAGTCTAATCCTAGCCAGTTCATGCCATCTAAAATAGCGTCAACCGACTCTTGCGAGGAACGTTCTAAATCGGTGTCTTCAATACGTAAAATAAAAGTACCGCCCAATTTTCTAGCGTATAACCAGCTAAATAACGCAGTGCGGGCGCCACCTACGTGCAGGTAGCCGGTCGGACTTGGTGCAAAACGGGAAACAATCGACATGATTAATCCAATACGTCAGTCTACAGAATGCGGCTATTGTACCAATCCAGCAGCCTTCTTGCACGGCTGTTACACCTGCGTTTTGGCCAGAATTTTATCCGATTGGATAAAGTGGCTACTTTTACAGCAGACAACCTCAAAAAGACAAAATATTATTGACAGTATTTGCCTGCCCCCTATAATGACCGCCGAACGTTGCAGCGGATTGTTAGCTCAGCTGGGAGAGCATCGCCCTTACAAGGCGGGGGTCACTGGTTCGAACCCAGTACAATCCACCAAACGTTTTAAAGTGAAAAAGTTAGTTTTAGTTGTGAAATATTGATATCCCATGGATTGTTAGCTCAGCTGGGAGAGCATCGCCCTTACAAGGCGAGGGTCACTGGTTCGAGCCCAGTACAATCCACCAAATATTTTCAATGCCCAGGATTGTTAGCTCAGCTGGGAGAGCATCGCCCTTACAAGGCGAGGGTCACTGGTTCGAGCCCAGTA